>DASVUU010000224.1:0-3735 GCA_036386935.1 Cytophagaceae bacterium
TCGATGTTCTCTTCGATCTGAGGCCCCATCTTGCTGTCATCCAAGCAATCCATGATATACCAGGTTGTCTTCTTCAAGATTCTTCTACCCTTTCTGATGTAGGTATGCCAAGTAGAGCAAAGCTTTTCTTTGACTTCAACTTTTATGTTACACTCCTCTTCTACTTCACGGTGTGCTCCTAACATAGGATCCTCTCCTCTTTCAAGTTTTCCTTTTGGAAGATCCCATTTTGAAAGACGGTAAATCATCAAAACTTTATCGTCCTTGATGACAACTCCTCCAGATGCCCTAATTATTTTGAATTGGTCTTTTATAAATTGGACTATATGCTCTTCATCCTGCACGGAAAGGGTAATCGAAGTCAATTTCCTAAGTTTCTTTATTTCTAGTAGCTTAAAAAGTCTTTCAATCTGGTATTCGGTAGCACCTTCAATTAAAACACTGCCTACAAGAGTTTTAGAGGTAATAGGGTCTTTACCATTTAGCTTTGAATCAAAAGAGCCACTTATAACTGGTGTTACGAATTTGGTAATTTTTAGCGTTTTGTCGTTTATAAACAGTTTCATTCACGGTACCATTGAGATATATGGCGTTTCCTTATGCAAATAAAAAAATAATTTCACACCAACCAACAGAAATATATGGATGGGGGAAAAATCTTTTAGTTTTGTAGCCTAAATATTTAAAAGAATATGGTTTCTTCACAAATCGCAGCATTGCTCCTGGAAGTTGGTGCAGTCAAATTAAATCCTCAAACACCTTTTAAATGGGCTTCGGGATGGAACTCTCCAATTTATTGCGATAACAGATTAACACTCTCATTTCCTGACGCAAGGAGCTTTATAAAGAATGCTTTAGCCGAGATCATTTTAGCGAAATTCCCAAATGTTGAAGCGATAGCTGGTGTTGCTACTGCTGGTGTTCCTCAAGGCGCGTTGGTAGCGGATTTGTTAAATAAACCCTTTGTATATGTAAGGCCTAAGCCGAAAGATCATGGGATGACTAATTTGATTGAAGGGAAAGTAGAAAAGGGACAAAAAATTGTAGTGATTGAAGACCTTATTTCTACGGGAGGCAGTTCGATTAAGGCTGTTGAAGCTTTGCGAGATGCTGGAGTAGAGGTTGTAGGGATGGCCGCTATTTTTACCTATGGATTTAAGATCGCAGATGAAAACTTTGCAAAAGCCAATGTGAAACTGGTCACTCTCTCGAATTATTTTTCATTATTGGAAGAGGGGCTTCGAGGAAGGTACATTACAGACGACCAGGTAAACTCTCTGAAGGAATGGAGAGAAAAACCCGAAACGTGGACGACCTAATTATTCTTCAATAACCCTTACTTCTGTTCTTCTATTTTTTTGTCTTCCAGAATCTTCATCATTGCTTGCTAAAGGCATTATTTCCCCATAGCCTTTGGCAAGTATTCTATTTTGCGCGATGCCGTTGTCAAGGACATATTTGACAACTGCGTCGGCCCTACGCTGAGACAATGTCATATTGCTTTTATCATCTCCCACGTTATCAGTGTGTCCTGCAATCTCGACCCTCATCTTCGGATTCGATTCCATAGCCTTGATCAGCGTTTTAATGGCTTTTAATGATTCAGACTTAATATCCCATTTGTTGGTATCAAAGTAAACATGATCTAAGTTGTAGGTCCTCAGATAACTTTTTACCACTCTTATTTTAAGAATAGATTCCATTACAATTGGGCCTGGCATTGCTGGAAGGGAAAATGGCTTTGACTCGTCGAAATCAAAATCTAGGTCAAACTTCTTGACTAGTCTTTTATATTTTTTTCCTTCCGGCAATAGCATTACCACCCTTCCTTGAATATCAGCAGTTCCCTCCTTTGTAAGAACAGTATCAATTCCACTAATTTTGACATAAGCCCCTTCTTCGGGCACTTCATTGTAGTCTGTGACAATAAAAGTAACAAGCGCTAATGTATCGGTAGGTTTTAGTTCTTGCGCAAAACCTAGGGTAGACATAATTGTCAAAATTCCAACTAGACTAATTTTTCTCATCCTTTTAATTATTAATGCCTTAAAGATATGGTATTACGAAACACAATCAAAAAGGTCTTTCACAATGGTATTGGCAAATATTCGTTAGATTTAAACTGTCAGCTTGACGTATTAAAAAACAACTTTCTAAATGGGACGAAGGTATTATTTGTTTCTAATCTTACTAATTGCTTTTTACGTCCCTCAGCTTGTTCAAGCCCAGGTTTCAATAGGACTGGATGGTCTCACCTGCAGTATGTGCAGTAATAGTATTTACAAATTATTACAAAAGGTGGACGGAGTCAAGGAAGTGAGGATAGATTTGAATGAAAATATAGCGGAAGTATTCTATAAAGCTGAAATATCCCCGAACTATAAAGAACTATCTCAGAAGATTTTTGATGCTGGGTTTTCGGTAAGGTATATGAAGGCCAATATTGAGTTTATGGAGGACATGGCTAAATTTGGAAACAGCTACATTGTCAATGGGACAAAGTACGTTTATATTGGAAATGAAGAAAAAATAATGCGGGGTCCTGTGCTGATATCACTAGTTGGCAAAGGGCTAATGGCAAAAAAGGAGCTCAAAAAATTTGATGGAGTTATTAATAAAATAAATCCATCTTCATCAAACCAATCTTACTATTTCATATTTTGAAGGCGGCGCTTGTCTTATTTTTATTTTTCACTCAATGTGCATTTGCACAGGAGCTGTTCCCCTCAAACGAGTCAGCAAGTCCACTTGCAAAGAATAGTTTTGCCGCTAGGTTTAGCTACGAGAATTACAAAGAACCTTTGGGTCGCAGCAAGCACTGGGCTGCCGCGAGGGTTATGTACGGGCTTACCAGAAATCTTACCGTTGGCGGAAGTCTCACAGGATCCAATCACCACCTCAGAAAGTTTCCTGATAATATGTTGTTTTATTTGGTCAATCATCACAAAAGAACCTACAAGGCACTTCCCTTCATCTTAGAAGGCTCACATTTGTATATGAAATATCGTGTTTTCAGCAAAGACGGAAACCAACGGCATTTGCGTGGCGCAGTGTTTGGTGAAGTTTCGAAATCTTTTACCACCCATGATGTGGCGGAACCTATGCTAATGGGCGATAACAGTGGCATAGGCGGTGGAATAATAATCACTCAATTGTATCGTCGTTTGGCTTTTTCAATAACCACTGGCTACATCACTCCCTTTAAATATAAAGATGAAGTGGCCACTTTCAAATCTGGTAATGCAATTTACTACAACTTCTCCATAGGGTATAGGGCATTTCCTTCCATCTATCGTTCTGTCAATGACTTTAATATAAATTTCTATGTAGAGTTGATGAATAAAATCTATGATAAGGCGTCGATTACTTATAGAAATGATCTCTTTGATATTGACTATTTCAAAACGGAGGACTACTACACTTACCTTACCCTGCAAATGGGAAAGTATTCGGAGTTAAGGCCGGCAGTTCAGTTTATATTAGATGCCACTACCCGATTAGACCTTTTCGTAGGTCTGCCCATTCAGAGCAGATCCTATGTTGCCTATTACCCCACTGTTAATATCAATTTTCAGAAGTATTTCTTTTCCAGATAGCATCAAGCTTATGTCTGTATTGGCTTAATCGAGGCAGGTTGCCTATTTATTGGCTTATATTGAATTGGCATTGACCTACAATTAAATTATTTTTATAAAAAAACCTATGAATACCTTTTCTAAAAGTTCGCTGATTATT
>DASVUU010000225.1:0-2595 GCA_036386935.1 Cytophagaceae bacterium
TTTTAGATATTACAGGAAGAAACGACTGGTCAAGCACGTTGCCTAAAGAAAACAATTCGTTTTTTTATCCTTCTGTAAATACAAGCTTTATCGTATCAGACATGTTTGCGCTTCCAAAGGCGATAAGCTATCTGAAGTATAGGTTCTCTTTTGCCCAGGTTGGTAATGATACAGATCCTTATAGGACACGGAAGTATTATGATCAAAGCCCTTTCCCAAGTTCCGCAGTTGCACCAGTAATATTGCATAACGATCATTTTAAACCGGAAATTACAAGGAGTTTTGAAACCGGATTTGAGCTCTTTATGTTGAACAAGCAGGTAAATCTTGACGCTACAGTCTATCAAAGCATTACTAAAAACCAAATTATTAAAATGCCTCTTGATTTAAGTACCGGCTACAGCGGAGCGATTATAAACGGAGGCGAGGTAAGGAACCGGGGCATCGAGCTTGTGCTTGGAGGAAAGATAATAGACAATGACGGCTTTAAATGGAGTGCAGCCCTGAATTGGACCCGCAACTGGAATAAATTACTTTCATTGCCGGAGGCTGTCAAGGGGCAGCAACAAGTAATAGGTGAAGGCGGCACTGCATCAATAATTGCAAAAGTAGGCGGCACTGCTACAGCGATTTATGGTTATGGCTTTGTACGATCTCCAGACGGGCAGATTGTTTATGATCAAGGATTGCCCGTAAACTCACAAGAAATTCAATATATTGGAGATGCTAGCCCAGACTGGACTGCGGGATTGACGAACAATTTCACCATTGGAAATTTTACCGCAGGGATTACTATTGATGGGCAATACGGCGGTATCATATACTCGCAGACGCACCACAAGTTGATGGAGCAGGGAAAACTCACCTCAACTTATAGAGGCAGGGAAGAGGGCTATATTATTGGTGAAGGCGTGGTGCTTAACAATGACGGGAGCTATTCTCCCAATACTACACAAGTGGCTCCCGCAGAATGGTATGCCCGTTACTACCGTAGGGCAAATATTGAATCCAATTCATTTGATGCTTCTTATGTCAAACTGCGTGAAGTGAGCCTCCAGTACAATATTCCCAATAAATGGCTAAAAAACACAGGGTTGCAGTCTGCACAGTTTTCTGTTTTCGGAAGGGACCTGGCAATCATTTCTGATTTTCCCATTTACGACCCAGAAACGGCAACGCTTAACGGAAGTAGAATTTTACCAGGGATTGAAATGGGGCAAATGCCCTCTCCGGCGAGCTATGGGTTTAATCTAAAAGTGAATTTTTAATACAATAACCAATGAAAAAGATAAAATATTTAACAATAAGTCTAGCTTTTTTAAGCTATTCCTGCACAGGGGATTTCGAAGAAATAAATGAGGATCCTAACCGTATCTCGGAGATTAGTCCGGGAACCCTGATAAATCCGGTTATTCATGGAATGGCTTCTAACAATGCCACCCGCAGTGCTGATATTACTTTTAATCTGATGCAGGTTTCGGTTCCATTTCCAAGCATAGCAGGAGGCTTGCACCGTTATGATGTCAGCCCTAACATCGGCAATTCATCATGGAATGCATCTTATAAATGGCTTGCCAATATCCGTGAGATGCGTATTGCTTCAGAAAGGGCCGGCGATGCTAATTATGAAGCAATTGCACTTACACTGAATGCCTGGGTATACTCTAATCTTACTGATTTGTTTGGACCGGTCCCGATGACGGAAGCCGTAAGAGCAGAAGAAGGTATTTTATATCCGAAATATGATACGCAACAGTTTATTTATGAAAAGCTTTTAGCCGATCTGGAAAGGGCCAATGAGATTTATGATACAAATGCCGCTATGATTTATGCTTCAGATATTTTATTCAATAATAATGTGCTGAGATGGAAAAAATTTACCAATTCATTGCACATGAGATTATTGCTTAGGATATCTAACAGACCCGAAACCAATGCCTTTCAAAAGTTAGTAACGATGGTTCAGAATCCTGTACAATATCCTGTCTTTCAAAATACGGCCGAATCGGCTATTTTACAAGTTACAGGAGTAGGTGCGAATGTATCCCCTTGGGGAAGGCCACAGGATTTTAGGCTGAATGTGAAGATGGCATCATTTTTTATAGATAATTTAAATACATTTAATGATCCTAGAAGGCCAATTATTTCTACCGTGGCCACAAGCCTGAGTAACACCCCGATAGGTTTTAGGGGAATCCCAAGCGCTTATAATGGTTCTGATTCCCAGTTTCCATACAATGCTTCTACATTAATGATACAGCAGGTACAGAATCCAATGAAGATTTTTATTCTTACCTATGCGGAAGTTGAATTCATCAAAGCCGAACTTGCCCAACGCGGTTATATTGCTGGAGCACAAACGCATTATGAGGAAGGAGTAAAAGCAGCTATTCAACAGTTGGGGGCACAAGTTCCCAGCAATTATTTTAGCAATGCTGCTGTTCAGTATAATGGATCACTGGAAAGGATTATGCTCCAAAAGTACTATGCGTTATATTTCACAGATTATCAACAGTGGTTTGAGTACAGGAGGACAGGCCTGCCACAGCTGCCTACAACTACAGCCATGCTGAATGGCGGGATTATGCCTTCAAG
>DASVUU010000226.1:0-4025 GCA_036386935.1 Cytophagaceae bacterium
GAATGCATCAAATAATAGGCAGCATCAATATCGGAAGGGATTGCCTGAAGCGTTTCGGCAACTAGGAAGTCAACCTCGATTATGGTAATATTAAGGTTCGGATATTTCGATTTATCAAAGCGGTTTTTATCTCTAACGCAACAAACTACTTCATGACCTCCTTCAAGTAATAAGGGTAGAAGTCGTAGGGCGATAAATTAATAAGGGACCTTACGGTTATCAAGCAGGCAAAGGAGAAAAGCCTGACGGTAGTCACCGATGACATTCCGGTTTTTTATCTTTTCAAATACCCTGAACTCGCAGCTTTTAAGCTGCTTTTCTGGCAGAGCTGGATAGACGACAACGTTTCGTCTTTTACAATGGGTGATATTGACCAAGAGCTTTTAGATAAATCATCCACCTTAAATCAGATCTACCTCCAAATTCCTACCATCGAAATTTGGGGAAGGAACGCTGTTGACTACACTATTGAACAAATAAGATATGCCTGGGAAGCCGGACTATTAGCAGACACGGATTTTTTAGTCACCGTGATCAATCAGCTAAAAGATTGCTTTCAGGATGTATCAAACTATGCTGTATCGGGTAAAAAGAGCATAGATGAAAAGCATACATTCGACTGGTATAGTTGTGATGTAATTGGAAGTATGTCATTTATTGCGAATGTAAACTCAAAATTAATTTGCTATAACCGGTTCAGTGCATTCAATGTTCTTAAAACAGACGATGTGTATTACTGCCAGTTGATGAAAAACTGGAGTCAGCGTTTGATAAATAAGTCCACCCGCTTTAGTAAACAATGCGAAAAGTACAGAAATAAATATCTGCACCGCGGTATTGATAAATGTATTGGTTTATTAAAAGAGGTTGAGTCTTAGGATTAGACAAACTTTAAGGCTACATCATCTTAGATTGAAAGGTTATTCGTCAGCATCTAATAAAGGAACTACATCAGCCCCTCGTCAGCGAATGAGCATACTGTTCTTCTGTAATATTATGATTGTATAAATATTTGAATACGAATATGAAAAAAATATATTACATCTGTATGAGCCTCATGATCTTGCTTGCTTGCGAAAACAAGATAAAATCTAATAAGGAAGCTGATTCTCTCCCAACTAAATTAAAGGAAGACTCCATGGATTTAAATAGAACCTGGGAGTTAACAACCCGGAATGATACCATTTTTAACATCCTTGTCCTTTGACAGAAGCCAGGAAACGATCAATATCTTATTACACAAGCTGTAAATTAAGAGACTGCAATAAACCTTGATTCTTATATCTGTTGTTGTGAACCATTTGTCTCACGAAACGATCATATCTTATTCATGGTCTCTTCGTGCTTTTATATGATAACGATTCTAAATAATTCATGCCTTAATCTTAGAACTATAACTCGTATGCTTTGCCAATTTACAGTTCGTATTTCGATTGGATATTCTTCCCGTCGCCTTTTTCAAAAATGTCTCTAAACGCAATTAAGCGCAATAAAACTTCTAAATCTTCTATAAAATGTTTGGAAATTTGTATCGTCCTGAGTACAATCCCGAATTGGTTCGAAAACGCGTTCTAATCCGGGATTTTAATATCAGTAGCTCGTGCCGGCCATGTACCGACTGCTCATCTTCGTCTTTATTCTTTTAACCACAATCTTGCCGCAATAGACGATTCTGATTTCACGATAAAAAGTCGTGCTACTAATCAACCATTTTGCATCTTTAATAATAAGTTTTATTACCGCTTATTACTTTCTAGAACCTTTTTAAAAATATTCTCTGTGATCTTCTCAACCCGCTTGTCGCCTTTTTTGAAGTCAATTTTATATCCTATCGATTCCTGGTTTGGGTTCTGAGAGCCGGGAGGATAGGAGAGAAACATATTCCACCAGCAAGTTGCAGCATTGAAAACGAAATTACCTTTTGGAGCGGTATAAATTGTTGATGCATATGTAAGATCCTCTGGTAATTTATATTTATTTTCTTTCAAAGGACCTTCAGCAAGAACGATGAGTGAACTATCCTTCTTTAATGGAAGACCGTGGAATTCCCAGCCAATAAGATGCGGTATCTTGTCACCGGCTTTCATGCCCGTTCCTTCAAAGATCCAGTGCTTGGGTGCTTTGCAAACAAAGTCGGCATAACCAACGCCATGAGAGGCACTGCCTATTAGATCCTGCTCATTATTGTAATCTGCTATTCGTCCCAAAATACGGTCATTGCGACTATCCGATGACGGCTTTAGATAAATTTCTTTATGTAACGAGTTTCCTGATAAAAAAAGAATATTGAGGCCTTCATCTCTCGCTTTCGACACATTGTCAAACATTCGCTTAGTCCAGTATTCATCGTGTCCTACCGATAAGAATGCTTTGGCTCGTAAGAGACTCTCATAATCATTGTCTGTGTCCAGATTCGAGATGTATGATACATTATAACCCCGCTTTTCCATCCAGAAGGCTAGTGGAAACTCCCATAATAAAAATTCTCCTGAACCATTGCTTAACCCGTTAAAACTTAATGGGAGCTCGTTGACGTATAATGCGTATGGGCGGTCGAAGCTTATCGCTGCCCCATAAGTATTTACCCAGGGTTTTGCGCCTTCATCATACATTGAATGCCAAAAAGGCCAGCGATTGTATGATTGCCAGGTAAGATCTGAACACTGAAATAAAAAGTCCGCTTTACGTTTATCCTTTACTATGAAGATAACATAGCTTTGACTGCTGTCTTTTAATGCGGTGAGTTTACCTAGATATACTCCGCTCACCCAATCCTCTGGAATAGTTATTCCATAACCTTTTTGCCAGTTACATTCCAGTAAATTACTTTTTGCAATGGGTGGCATTACTTGAGGACTCCCCTTAAGCGATCCGGAAGTATGAACCAATCTTCCTCCATTGCCATTATAATACCCCATCCGATAAAAGTCGATGGTATAGTCTGACGCCGGATCGGTACTCACGAAAACGTCTAATGTTTCTCCTGCTTCAATGCTCGTGTGTGAAACGTATGCTTCGATAGCTTTTCGCCTGCAGAATCGGTGTTCTGGTGGGGGACAGGTCTTTTTTTCGACAGTAATCATCCAGTTGCGAGTCCCCTGTTTTTTATTTTCTTCTATGATGGGATTACTTGCGACCGAAGTCTTTGACAATGTTTTAGTATCACAAGAGATAAAGCATAATAAAATGTTTAGGCAACTTAGCAGGATAGACTTATTCATGGTATATATAGGTTTATAAAATGACGTCTAATATGAGCAGACAACGCCATTCACTTGTATTCAAAAATAACCCTTTTTAATGAGTAGTACTTGGATCAGGTTGATTTTCATGGCAGCAAATGAATTAAGACACTGCATCTGGAATCACAGGATCAAGATCTGAATACTTTTACGGAGATATACTATTTTAACGCTTTTCATTTCTTATTACTTCATCAATGAAAGCTTGTCGTTCTTCTTCGTAACGATTTTTTTCGAATGCATTTCGATTGCTGTTGCGAGCCTCTCAAGCCTGTCTTTCAAGATATAATCATCTGCACCTCTTTTGAGTACGTTTACAGCGAACTCTTCTGATACATTACCAGTGAGTAAAATAAAAGGAATTTTGATTCCCTTTTCACAGCTGATGCACAGGGCTTCGTGGGGGTTGAAAGATTGGAGGAATGGCCTGACAGTATAATGTCGGGATTGAAATTTTTCAAGCCGTTTATAACTCAGCTCTGGTATCAACAACCAAACTTTCGAACTCAAACTGGTTTTTTTAATATTAGCTCCACTAGCTTAGCATCGGACGGAAAGTCCTCAAGATGCTAGATTTTTAATCTCTTAGCCATTTCATAAATACTAAAACTCATAACCTAACTTGGGGTATTATTAACTACCAGCCAATAGAAGCCCAGGTCAGCGATAGTTTTTGAAAAATTTGCAAATCCGACAGGTTTCACCACATAACTGTTTACTCCCAATTTGTGACTTTCAATAATGTCTTTTTCTTCTTTTGAAGAGGTCATAATCACAATCGGA
>DASVUU010000227.1:0-2584 GCA_036386935.1 Cytophagaceae bacterium
TACCTAAATAGCCATGCTACGCCAATAGTCCTAAAGGCTGATGGTCTTGCGGCAGGTAAAGGCGTGATCATTTCAGAAACTACAGAGGAAGCAAAAACAACCTTAAAGGAAATGCTTGCCGACAAGAAGTTCGGCGACGCAAGTTCAAAGGTGGTTATTGAGGAGTATTTGTCTGGTATAGAATTGTCAGTTTTTGTCCTTACGGATGGGAAAGACTACGTGATCCTTCCCGAGGCGAAGGACTACAAGCGCATAGGCGAAAAAGACACCGGTTTGAATACCGGCGGAATGGGCGCAGTTTCACCCGTATCGTTTGCAGATAAACTGTTTTTAGAGGAGGTAGAAAACACCATCATCATTCCTACCATTGATGGCCTGAAAAAGGAAAATATTGTCTACAGGGGGTTCATTTTCATCGGAATCATGAGTGTCGCAGGACGACCTTATGTCATCGAATACAACGCAAGGATGGGTGACCCGGAAACGGAAGTAGTCATTCCAAGAATAAAAAACGACTTTTTAGAGCTGCTTATCAAAACTGGCAGAACTGAGCTAAAGGGTGCCAAGATTGATATCAGTAGCGAAACAGCTACTACGATAATGCTTGTTGCAGGAGGCTACCCTGGCGATTATAAAAAGGGCGATGTGATAAGTGGGTTGTCAGATGCCAAAGATGTGCTTACTTTTCATGCAGGAACTCTGGTGAAGGGAGGCGATGTTGTAACAAATGGAGGAAGGGTGATAGCATTGACAGGTTTTGGCAACTCAATAGAGGAAGCGATAGAGAAATCTAACAAGGCGGCGGAGGCTATTACATGGAATGGCCGATATTTTAGGCGCGACATTGGCCTAGACTTGTTAGAATTGGCTAAATGAGGTTATTTGCAGTAATTTGTTTATATTTAACTTAGATCTTCCAATTTTCTGAAGATCTTGCTCAACTAATGTTGAGTATCATGCATGGTGAAGGAAGTGGCATGTTATTTCAAACTTTAGATACTTCACATCTATCGTTTTCAATTATATATATAAGATATTATGGGATGTAGTTCATGCGGTTCCGGAGGGTGCGGCACGGGAGAAAGCGGCTGCGGAAAAAGTGGAGGATGCAGTACGGGAGGTTGCAATAAATTAAATACCTTTGATTGGCTAGGGAATATGGACTGGGTTAAAACACCCTTATTCAAAATTGTAGAAATACGATTTAAGAGCGGCCGAAAGGAATTTTTTAAGAATGCCAACGAGTTGCTACTAACGACAGGTGATCCTGTAATGGTAGAAATGAGCAATGGCCATCATCTAGGACATGTTTCTCTTCAAGGAGAGCTTGTTAGGCTCCAGATGAAAAAGAAGAACGTAGCTGACGACGATAATATTAAAAATATATTAAGAATCGCTTCTACCAAAGACTTAGATAAGTACCAGGCCAGCAAAAAAAGAGAATCCCCTACCCTATTTCGAGCTCGGCAAGTCATTGATAGCTTAAGTCTTGACATGAAGCTGTCCGATGTTGAATACCAAGCAGATAATACGAAGGCCACTTTTTTTTACTCAGCAGAGGATAGAGTCGATTTCAGAGAACTTATTAAATTACTCGCAGGAGAGTTTAAGATTAGGGTTGAAATGAAGCAAATCAGCCTTAGGCAAGAAGCAGGACGACTAGGCGGCATTGGCTCTTGTGGAAGAGAATTGTGTTGCTCTACCTGGCTTACCGAATTCAAAAGCGTATCAACTTCAGCAGCGAGGTACCAAAATCTATCCTTAAACCCAACAAAACTTTCTGGTCAGTGCGGAAGGTTGAAGTGCTGTTTAAACTATGAACTTGAAACCTACATGGATGCCCTCAAAGGTATTCCTGCCATCGAAGATTCTGTATTGACTGCAAAGGGTGAAGCCTTTTTGCAAAAAACTGACATCTTTCGAAAGATTATGTGGTTTGGATATAGATCTGAAGAAAGCAACTGGTATCCCCTTTCTGTGGCTAGGGTAAACGAGATTCTAGAATTGAATAAAAAGGGAATAAAGCCTGCAACTTTAGAAGCCGACGAAATCGTCATTAAGGAAGATGTACAAGCAATAAAAGACAAAAATGAATTGTCACGGTTTGACGAGAAATTTCAGAACGCGAAAAAGCGTCCAAATAACAAAAGGAAAAATAAGAAAGGCAAACCAAATGCTGCAGGTCCACGGGTAAATCCACCAACTAAAGACAATAGACCTAAACCGCTTTAAATATGCGATTGATATTTTTTGTAATGATAGTCTTTCTTTCCAGTTGCAAAGACAATAGGGTTTATGACAATATTATTCCTTTGCCTCCAGATGGATGGAAGGCTAATTACAGCTTACACTTCGACGTAGATATTAAGGATGCGAAAAAAAACTATACTCTCATGTATAATGTGCGATTTGCAAATACCTATGAATATTACAACTTGTATGTCAGGTATCAAGTTTTGGATTCAACCGGTAGATTAATTTCAAAGAAATTGCAAGGGATGGACCTATTTAACCCAAAAACGGGCAAACCCAATGGCAACGGGCTTGGTGATAAATTCGACTTTGACATTATTTCTGACGATAA
>DASVUU010000228.1:0-8143 GCA_036386935.1 Cytophagaceae bacterium
TAATATAAATCTGTAGTGAATGTAAGGTGTCCTCGTATTGAATGAAGCCTCTCTTTCTGTAATCTGGTATTCATTGTACTCATTTAGGTATTGAATAGCATTTAGTTGAGATACACTCCAGTCTGCATTGCAATTGATTATTTTAACATAGTAGATTTTTATATCGCCCCCCATTTCATCAAATTGAAGCATCAGAGGACTTTCTTGGCTCATAGAGACGATGGGAGGATTTAACATGTCTACCTGCTTAGGATTGGTGCTTCCTGTAAATGGAAACAGGAGAGGCGTTTTTATTCCTTCTTCGTAAACAAAATCTTCCGTAGTAAACTCTTTTGCTAATCCCGATTTAGCAACTAGTGAGTTTAAGAGGAGTAAATAAAAAATAATCTTTTTCATATCAAGGGTAAAATGATTTCTGGATCGCAATTGGCTTTCATGCCAACGCTCAAAGGCTTATATCATTATATATGGTGGAGAAGATTAGGATTTTTGTGTGAGAGATTCCAATTTCTCCGCCAGCAGATCCCACTGTTCTTGTTCCTTATCTAGGTTGGATTTTACCTTCTTATAGGTAGCCGTAGTCTTAGCAAGTAGATCCACATCCTCATAAACGCTAGGCTTAGATAGTTCTGTCTCCAATTGTTTTTTTTCTTTTTCTAAGTTTCCAATAGTGTCCTCTAGTCGTTCAAGCTGATTCTGTGCAGATTTTACCTGCCTTTTAATATCTTCATTAATAGGGGCAGGGGTAGGCTTGGCAAGAGGCTTTTCGATTTGCTTTTTTACTGGTGTTTCAGATTTCTTCCCTTCTCTTTCATTCTTAATTTTCTGATCCCGCCAATAGTGGTATTCATCATAGGTGCCAGGGTACTCTTTTAATTGATGGTCCTCTATGTACCAGATTTTGTTAGCGACTTGTTTAATGAAATGTCTATCGTGGGAAATTACAACATAGCTTCCTTCGTACTGATTCAAAGCCTGCATCAGTATGTTCACCGATTGAATATCCAAGTGGTTGGTAGGCTCATCCAATAGCAGAAAGTTAGATTCAGAAATAAGCGTTTTGGCTAGTGCAACCCTAGACTTTTCACCTCCTGATAAGACCTTTATCCTTTTAAATACATCATCACTTGAAAACAAGAAGCAGCCTAAAACACCTCTTAATTCAGTCTCCGTTTTTGCCGATCCTTGTTCTTTTAATTCATCTATTAGTGTGTTTTCTACATTTAGCGACTCAAGTTGGTGCTGCGCAAAGAAACTCATATTGACATTGTACCCTAAAGCCCTTTCGCCTGTTACTGGCTCAGTGCCTGCGATTATCCGTAGCATGGTAGACTTACCTTTTCCATTCGCACCGATTAAGGCAATCTTATCGCCTCTTTCAATTGTAACATTTGTATGCTCAAGGATTCTTAGTTCTCCATAAGACTTGGAAATGTCTTTCAGCGTGAGAATAAATCTGCCGGGGTGTACTTTGAAGTCAAACCTAAAATTTACTTTTGCAGACTCGTCAATGACATCATCGATCATATCCATTCGCTCAAGGGATTTCACCCTTGATTGGACTTGTCGTGATTTCGATGCTTTGGCCTTAAACCTCTCAATAAATTTCTCTGTCTGTTTTATTTTTGACTGCTGGTTATCGAAACTACTCTTCTGAATCTCTGCCCTCAAAGCCTTTTCCTCTAAGTAAAAGGAATAATTGCCAGCATAAACATTTAAGTTCTGTTGAGATACCTCTACAATGGTTTTTACACTGTTATCTAAAAATTGCTTGTCATGTGATACTACTATGACAGCACCTTCATATTTTTCCAAATAGGCTTCAATCCATTCTATGGATGGTAAGTCAAGGTGGTTGGTAGGCTCATCGAGCATAAGAAGGGATGGCTTTGCCAGTAGCAGTTTTGCCAGCATTACCCTCATTCTCCAACCTCCTGAAAAGGTCTTCAGAGGCCTACTCAACTCAGCGGTTGAAAACCCAAGTCCTTCAAGTATCTCCTCTGCCTTGGACTGAATCGTGTAACCATCAAGCGCCTCGAACCTTTCTTGTAGTTTTGTAAGCTTGTCTACATGCTCATCTTTGTAGTCGACCTCCATTTGATGCAACACCTCTTCAATTTGTTTTTGAAGGCGATTTTGTTCCTCAAATGCTTGCATGGCAACAAGCAATATACTTTCCTCGCTTTGGTAGGAAAGAAGATCTTGATTCAAGAAGCCAATTGTGCAATCATTGGCTTTGGATATTTCTCCCTCGTCCGGCGTATATTCCCCGGTTATAAGTCTAAGCAATGTAGACTTGCCAGTACCATTGGCCCCAATAAGGCCAATTTTATCTTTTGGTTTGATGTGGAGTGAAACTTGATCGTAAAGCGCGCGACTGCCAAAATAAAAGGAAAGGTTACTAATAGAAAGCATAACGCAAAGTTACTCAAATGCATTAAGCTTGGGAAATTATCGCCGTATAGAAATTTTTAATATTGAAAAAGTAGTCGATGTATCTAGCCATCAATACTGGCCCTCTTCGAACATTTCTTGTTCGAATTTATTATTAGTGAAACTTAAGTCCTAGCTTTTTATGAAGACATACATTCTTTCAATCATTTTCATGATATTTTTAGCGAATAATTATCTTTTTGCGCAGGGGAATAACTTGGTGGTTTATAATGAATGTGGTCAGAAATTTACTTTGGCCCTAAATGGAAAAAAGATTAGTGAGGCAGGAAATACCTATTTTAAGGTTGTGGATTTGAAGGAAGATAGATATCTCCTTCATTTAGATTTTGCTAACGAAAAATTAAAGCCGATAGATAAAGAAGTAGTTTTCAAAAATAAGGGTGAACAATATTCTTATTATCTAAGCTATGTAAAGGGTAAATTCAGATTAAGTAAGCCCATCCTAGGCCCGTTAACAGATAGCATCCCGGGGCAACCGTCACCCTTTCCGTTTCATAACGGTACAAATAAATAATTTCTATCTATCTTAAATTAAAGAACAGTTCCTTATTTTTTTTAATCACAATTAGTCATGGATGAAATGAAACTCCCTTTTTATGCCAAGTCGACACTGATATTGTTAGGCTTATACATTTTAACGCTCATAATATTTTATGGTCAAAGTATTATCATACCCTTCGTTTTTGCTATAATTCTGACAATTCTCTTAAGTCCTGTAAAAGAGTTTTTTGAGCGACGTAAATTGCCTTCCCTGCTGGCCATAGCGCTGACGGTCTTGTGTGCAATACTTATTGTCAGTTTAATATTTTATTTTATTGCATCTCAGCTGGCACAATTTTCAGAGGCTTTGCCACTTTTTAAACAAAAGTTATTTCAACTTCTAGTAGAGTTTCAATCGTGGCTAGAAGCAACTTTCAAAATTACTTCAGCGAAGCAGGTCACATATTTGAAGCAAGCTGGAAATAACTTTTTTCAAAATGGCGGTGCTATGGTAGGCACTGCTCTTTCAGCGCTCACTGGTGTCTTAGTAATATTTGCAATTCTTCCTGTATATGTATTTGTCCTTTTATTATATAAGCCGTTATTTGTTAACTTTTTTATTCAAGTTTTTGAAAATGACGGCTCTAAGCCAGTTTCATCAAATAAGGTTGCTGATATTCTCAGCTCGATCAAATTAGTTATTCACAGTTACCTAGTTGGACTATTGATAGAAGCTTCTATTATCGCTGTTCTGAACTCGGTGGGATTATTAATTTTAGGAATTGATTACGCAATTTTATTAGGCGTTTTAGGAGCAATATTAAATGTAATTCCCTATGTAGGAGGTTTAATTGCCATCACTCTTCCTGTAATTATTGCGTTCGCCACCAAGGATGGTTTAGTGTACCCGTTAGCGGTAATTGGCGTTTATCTATTAATTCAATTTATTGACAACAATATTATAGTTCCTAAAGTGGTTGCTTCGAAAGTTAAAATTAATGCGGTTATCTCAATATTGGCAGTACTGATAGGCGGCGCACTGTGTGGGGTTTCTGGAATGTTTCTTTCAATACCCGGAGTAGCAATATTGAAGGTAATATTTGACAAAATTGATTCGCTAAGGCCGTGGGGTAACTTGTTGGGCGACGAACTTCCTGAACAGAAAGGGAGAAAATTTAATTAAAGTAAGCTCAGCCTAATATTTCCTTTAGAAAGGGCGGAATAGTAAACATTCGAAGATTATAGTAGGTTAGAATAGTATACGCTGTACACGTTTTAACATCCCAATAATCATGAATGCCGAAGAAGATATATCACCAAGAGTAAATCAATTACTCCAAATATGCAAGCAAAGAACCGTAGGCTATAAATATATAGCTGAAAACATAAAGGATCTACAACTACAAACAATCTTTGATCAATACTCAAGACAGGCTGCAACATTTGCCAAACAATTGACTCCTTATATTGAAATTGAGAGTGCCCATCAACAAGGTGAAATAAACTCAGATTTAATTAAGGAATTGAACGAGGCAATCGAACAAAGAAATGCCTTGGCGATACTAAATGCCAGTATAAGAGAAGAATCAAACGCCATCAATAGCTACGAGGAGATATTAAATGAGAAATTAGCGG
This sequence comes from Cytophagaceae bacterium, assembly GCA_036386935.1. GTDB lineage: Bacteria > Bacteroidota > Bacteroidia > Cytophagales > Cytophagaceae > DASVUU01. Next base: position 4,570 of record DASVUU010000228.1, read on the forward strand.
CTGACCTTGTAATTATTTTGAAAAATCAATTGGAAAAGGTGAGGGCTTCTCAAAATAACTTTCAATTATATTTGCAATGTTTGAAAAATATCAACCTTAATTAAGCATCACCTTATCTCAAGGTTATCTGCCCTAGTCTAAAAAAAATAGCGATCTGTACCATAAAAAAGGTTGTCTATTTTTTAATTTTTGCAACATGTGAATTTTCTATAAGTTTGGTAGACCTTATAAATCATCAAGATACCTTGCTATAATAAATGTATGTATAGCATATTCCCAAGATGGTTTATTTGGCTTATTAATTTATTCAACCCCACAAAATTCATTTTATGCAGATTAAAAGTTTACCAAATCATTACTTACTTTACAGTATAATTTTTCTATTCTCGTTATTATTTATTCCTAAAACTATTGCACAGGTTGTTAATGGCACAACCGGGAAGGCTACCACATGGAGTGCTCCTTTGACATGGACAAACGGCGTTCCCACTACTGGAGCCAATGTTTTAGTTAATCATTTCTTATCTATAGATCAAAATATTAGAGTTGAAGGCGGGAATTATATCATCAATAAAAGAATAAGTGGGAAAGCTAACAAGCCCTATTCCCTTACCATTGACAAGAGCGGGAATATGCAAGGGATTTTCTTACTTAACGCGTCCGCCTATTTTTATGGTGACTTAGTGGTGAAGAATGGCGGGATATTAAGGATAAGTGATGGCGATACTCTGGTTGTGGGATCTGCTTTATTCGAAAATAATAGCAAAATAGAGGTTGCGCCTAAAGGTGTTTTAATTGTAAATGGAAACGTTACCAATGAGAACAATAGCAACATGATAATGATCAATGGTAAATTAACGATCAATGGGTCATTTGTAGGTGGAAACGGTGCGGCGATCATTGGTCGTGGCTTGGTTACAACTACCGGTTCGGCAATGAATGAAGGAACTTCTACTATATTTGAGTCAAATTCCGATTGCTTGACTGGCCCTTGTTCTTATAGCCCTACCATTACTTCAGTGGTAGAAATAGCCTCAGAAAATGACTTCATATCTGATGTGTATGTTTTTGACCTAATTGGCAATTCTATATTTGTTTCGAACGATCAAATGAAAAAGAACGAGGTAAGGGAAAAAATATCTGGAAGAGCAGGTCTGTATTTGCTTAGATATACCCTAAACAATAAAGTTGTGACTGAAAAGATATTGAAATAATTTGAAGTCTAATATTTAAAGGGAGGCCAGACTACTTGTCTGGCCTTTCCATTTCTATTCTATCAAGATTAGGAAGTAATTCTTTTTTCCTTTCTGCACTAGAAGATATTTGTTGTTTAGAAGCTCGAACGTAGGTTTATCTTCCGAACTGATTTTTACTTTATTAACGCTCACACCCCCAGCGCTAATCATTTTTTTCGCTTCACCCTTAGAGGAAAATATAAGGTTCTTCGTGACTGTTGAGAGGAGGTCAGTCACGTTTGCGGAAGTCTCTAGTTCAGCTTTGGAAATACAAATTTGAGGAACACCTTCCATGACAGATAAAAAAGTGCTTTCATCCAATGACACCAGGTCCTCTGTTGTTGATTTGCCAAATAATATTTCTGAAGCCTTGATTGCAGTATTATAATCTTCTTCGCTATGTGCTCTTATCGTAATATCTTTAGCCAACGCCTTCTGCAAAATACGTAAATGAGGAGATTCATTATGTTGAGCCGAAAGTGCTTCAATCTCTTCTTTAGTCAATAAGGTGAAAATTTTGATCCATTTTATTGCATCCTCATCGGAGGCGTTGAGCCAAAATTGATAGAATTTGTAAGGGGACGTCAGCTTCGAATCTAACCAGACATTTCCACTTTCTGACTTCCCAAATTTAGTGCCGTCAGCCTTTGTGATCAATGGACAGGTGAGCGCAAATGCTTCGCCGCCACCCATTCGCCTTACCAACTCAGTACCTGCAGTGATATTTCCCCACTGGTCGGAACCTCCCATTTGAAGTTTGCAGGCTTTGTTAGTGTACAAATGATAGTAATCGTAGCCCTGCAAAAGTTGGTAGGAGAATTCTGTGAAAGAAAGACCTGTCTCTAACCTTTTTTTGACGGAGTCTTTTGCCATCATATAGTTTACCGTTAGGTGCTTACCTACATCTCTGAGAAAACCAATGAAACCGAACTCTTTAAACCAATCGTAATTATTGACTAGCTCAGCCGAATTTGCACCACAATTAAAATCTAGAAATTTCTTTAGCTGTGTTTTGATGGCCTCCTGGTTAAAGTTGAGCGCATCTTCTGATAGTAGTTTACGCTCTTCGGCTTTGCCAGAGGGATCTCCAATCATGCCTGTTGCCCCACCAACTAGGGCAATAGGCTTGTGACCTGCTTTCTGGAAATGGACCAATATCATTATTGTTACCAAATTGCCAATAGTCAATGATGGAGCAGTTGGGTCGAAGCCAACATATCCTGCGGTAATATTTTTTAATAATTCTTCTTCAGTACCAGGCATGATATCATGAATCATACCTCTCCATTTTAGCTCTTCAACAAAATTGATCATTCAAATAAAATTTATTATTGAAAAAGGTATTAAGCTCTGTCTTTAAACCTTCCATAAAATTTCAAAGATATACTATTTGGACTTAATTCTTAAACATTCAAGTTCTCAAGCTTTTGGTGGCAGAGTAATTTCTGCAATGATGTCTGGGTTTTAGAGAATTGTTTAGATAATAATTTCATGAAAGTCAATTTTTGGGTGGTTTTGTAAAAATTACCCACCCTGAATTATTTGTTTCTTTTCAGATAATCCAGCCGATCGACAGCTGCTTTGAGCGCTTCTAAATCGAATGTTGGAAAATAATTGTAAAGGTGTTGCCTTAAAACAGTTTGAAAATTTAACTTTGAACTTATATTCAAATCAACTTTGGCAGTCACACCAGAAAGCGTAATAAAGGATCTTAAGGCAAACAAATACTCTCCTGTATATTTTCTTCAAGGTGAGGAGCCTTATTATATAGACCTGATTTCAGATTATATAGAAAAAAATTGCTTACAGGAAGGTGATAAGGGGTTTAACCAAACCGTCCTTTACGGGAAGGACATCAACATAAGCACGGTCCTTCAATACGCAAGACGTTTCCCGATGATGTCAGATAGGCAGGTTGTGTTAATAAAGGAAGCGCAGGAGATAAGTGACTTAGGAAAAGAGCAGGGCGACTCGATGCTTCTCCAATACGTACAGAAGCCCCTGACTTCAACAATACTCGTATTTTGCCATAAGTACAAGGTGCTAGATGGTAGGAAGGCGCTTGGCAAAAATTTAGATAAGCACGCAATTGTCGTCAACTCAAAGAAAATCTATGACAATCAGCTTCCTGATTGGGTGAGCGGCTATTTTGCTCAGAAAGGTATCACGATAAATTCGAAAGCAGCTATCATGCTTACAGAAGCTGTAGGCAATAATTTAAATAGGCTGGCAAATGAAAGTGATAAAGTCTTAATCAATTTAAAAGAAAAAAGAGAAGTTGATGAAGGGCTGATTGAGAAATATGTAGGCATTAGTAAAGACTATAATGTATTCGAATT
>DASVUU010000229.1:0-3896 GCA_036386935.1 Cytophagaceae bacterium
TTTACCCCTTTCCATGCCAATCTCACTATTATCTCAATCTCAAATTCGTATTTTGTGGTATACCAACGCATGCCTTTCAAAGGCACTAATGGATATAAGCGAAAACCCGATTGGGTATCGGGAGCTTTTATGCCGGTTTCAAACCAAAACCAAAAGTTAGAAAATTTATGGCCGAAGCTACTTTTTCCTGGAACTGATGCCTGCTCCATATTCCTGGCTCCAATGATTACACTTGCAGGATGTTCTTTCAGCGCATCTAGAAACTTAGGAATATCGTCTACGAAATGTTGTCCGTCAGAGTCTATGGTAATTGCGTGAGTGTAACCCAATGCGATGGCTCTCTCAAAGCCAGATTGCAGTGCGCAGCCTTTCCCTTTATTCTTTGCTTGCTTGATATGATTTAAAAATGTAAATCGTTCTAAGATGGAATCTGTCAGATCAGTTGATCCATCATTAACAACCAGAATGTTTTTTGTGTAAGATAAGACACCATTTATTACACCTTCGAGAGTGGTACAATTATTATAAGTCGGAATAATTACACAGCACTTTGCATCAATAAAACGTTGATTGTAACTTTCTGGGCTGGATTGCATTGATAAACTAACCTATAAAGAGATTAAAAACAGTATTTCAATCCCTTTTTCGAGAATATTAAGCAAGGTAAAAGTTATTATAAAAAATAAACAGATAAAGTCCTTTTATTTTATGTTAGTCAATGAAAAGACTTACCGCCCGTTATCGTTAAGCCTCTATTACAACAGTAGCCATCGATACTTCTTTGATATGGGAAAGTGATACGTGCACTTTTTTTAGCTTTCTTTGGATGAAAACCGCTTGGGCTTCCCCATGCAGCACGAAGAATGGCTTTCCAGCATCATCATTCCTTATTTCTATTTCTACGAACTTTATTTGTCCAGCCCAGCCAGTGCCGAGCGCTTTTAAAAACGCTTCCTTTGCCGCGAAGCGTGCGGCAAAATTTTCTGCGGGATTTCTCTGTGACTCGCAGTAGTCTATTTCAGAGGACGAGAAGACCAACTTCTTAAAACGGTCTCCATTGGAAATACTTTTAAGTATCCTACTCACTTCAACCAAATCTGTGCCTATCCCATATATCATAAACCCCGTGTTTACTGTTTTTCAACAAGTGCTACAAGATTGGATCTTATTTTCTTTTCATCGTTCGCCCATGGGATCTCTTTTGACAAAGCTATTTTATAATGGGAGGCTGCTTTTGCATTTTCTTCTTTTGCTTTATAATAATCTCCTGCCACCGCATATACATTGTAAAATTCAGGATTCGCTGATATTAATTCCGTGATTTTTGACTCACTAATAGATTCAATTTTCTTATTTCCTTTTATTTCAGCAAGTAATACTCGGTACCTATTATACCCTTTGAATTCTTCGGAATACATAAAACTGTCCACAGGGATATGCAATGCTTCCTCAGTAATCTCTGTGGTTGTTTGGATCGAATTATGTTTATCAAATACCTTCTTGAAGTCATAAGCCACGTATTCCCCTAGTTGATAAGGATTCGTAGATATCCAAAACATTAGTTGCGAGGGCTTAAATATAATGGAGTGGTGGGCCAACAAATGATTCAAGCCTTTTTCGTTGCCTAATCCAATATTCTTTTCATTAAAGCCCCTCCTATTCCTCAATATTTCAGCAGTATTCGAAATATTAATTTGTGGATACCGGTTAACCAACTGTGACATCCTCTGATATCTAAACATAGACGTACTCTCTTTGATATGCTCTACATTCAATGGCTCATTCTTTAATTCCTCACTTTGGAAGTGATTGGCGCAAATAATGAAATTCGTGTCAGAAGAATATAGTCCAATTTGTTTTGGCGACTTTTCGATGATAGAGGTTCTATTATCTTCTGAAGATCCTATCATGATTGACTGAGCAACAAAGGTCTTCCTGGCTTTGGCAATCGCATATGCCTCATCGATATTCTTTGCATATTGAAGTATTTCCCTGGCCAAAATTGCAATTGGTGTAGCAGAATGTGTCGGTATGTCGGACTTAGCAGCATTGATTGTAAGACACAATCCCTTTTCGTTCATACCGGAAACTGCTCCAATCATTCCTGCCCAGGTGATTGTCATGAATTTATAGCCTTTGTCTGGATTCGTAAAGGCGACAATTTTATTTTCTGCAAACTTATCGCCTACATAGAAGTCAAAGTTTCTGCCAATAATCAAACTGCTGTCTTCAGATTTGGTGCCCCATGCTGAAAATGAAGTGCAGCCAACCACAAGGTTCTTTTCTTGTAAGAAATGGCCAATGTCGTGTGCGGCATGATAGTTTAGAATACGCTGATACCGCGGCCCTATATGTGAATACTTCTCAGATGCGTAGGTGGAAATGCCATAAATTTCCTCCTTGTATTCGTCTTTTATATGGGTATCCAAATCTCTATTAAACCAAGCAACGAAATATTTCAAAAAGCCCAAATAGCCTGCGGAGGGAATCATACTTTGTATCTGGCTGATGAAATAATCTTCCTGTTTCGCGGCAAGGTCTTCAGTCAACTTACCAATCATCACTCCTCGCTTGTAAGGACTGCCTTCTACATACATTTCCCATAAACCAGTTTTACTTTTTTTAAGCCAGTTTCCGTCACAGGCATAGAAGTCATTCCCTGACTTTGTGACCTTCAACTCGAGCGCTGCTTTATTTGCAATCTCTGGAGGGGTAATTAGCACTGCCAATGCAAAATAGATAACCAATATGATCAAGGCACCCAAGAGCCCAAGAAGACCAATCAACAATTTCCTTTTCATACTTTTACAGCTGGGATGACAACTTATTTTTATCGTTCAAAAAAAACATGAATGAAGTTAAGTAATAATAAATTGGATTTTGCTTTTTTCTCTCTCGAGTGTTTTAAAATATTTATTACCTTTCAATAAATTCATTGTCAATGCCTATCCCAGCCATAGAATCCTTATCGAAAGAATCCATCAAAATATTTCAGGAGGTGAAACTTAAAGAGGCTTTGCACTATCTTAATAGCAAGTCTCCCTACTATTCCAACTTATTCAAAACCCATGGAATAGACATTAGCCAGATAAAAGAAATAGAGGATTTGTGCAAGATACCAGTCACAACCAAGCATGATCTTCAGGAGCGGAACAGTGAATTTCTATGTGTGGATAAGGTAAAAATTATCGACTACGTAACGACCTCCGGTACCTCTGGGGAACCCGTCACTTTTGCAATGACAGACAAGGACCTGGACCGTCTCGCTTACAATGAATATTTATCTTTCCTCTGTGCCAACGGAACAAAGACTGATATTTACCAACTCACTGCTACCATGGATAGAATGTTTATGGCAGGCTTAGCCTACTTTTTAGGAGCGAGAAAATTGGGCGCCGGTATTATTCGCGTCGGATCTGGATCTCCTGAATTGCAATGGGACACCATTCATAAAATGCAGCCAACAGCTATTATCGGTGTTCCGTCCTTCCTGCTTAAACTTATAGAATATGCTCAGCACAATAATATTGACAATAGCGCTAGCACGATCAAAACCGCGATTTGTATTGGTGAACCTTTAAGAGATCCGGATTTTAATTTAAATTCTCTAGGCAAAAGAATACATGAAAACTGGGATTTGAAGCTGTATTCCACCTATGCGTCCACAGAAATGGGCACCGCATTCACGGAATGTGCAGAAGGTCTAGGAGGCCATCATCATCCAGAATTAATTATCGTAGAATTTCTGGATGAAAACAATAATCCTGTAAGTGAGCATGAAGCCGGGGAAATAACTGTCACGACACTGGGCATGGAGGGAATGCCGCTGTTGCGATTTAAAACCGGAGATGTATGCCATAGATACTATGGAAAATGTGGGTGCGGCCGCAACACCA
>DASVUU010000230.1:0-4238 GCA_036386935.1 Cytophagaceae bacterium
TAATACGTAAGTATCGCTTTACAGGTGTCACCCAGCTCATTGATACACTTATTTATTATTGCAACTCGTTCCTTTTGATCAATGTCCATGATCTCCCCTCTTTCAACCTCCTCGTGGCTATGTCTTGACTTCCTCTCAAGCTCCTTCCTCCATTGGTTTTGACAGATACTATATAAATAAGTACTGATCTTAGAGGTAAGGACGAAATCCTCCGTTAAAACCTTCTGCCAGAAAACAATAAGTGATTCCTGATATACGTCTTTAGCTTCCTCCTCTGATCCATTATTTTTGACGATCATATTGACCATCATCTTATAATTTTTCTTATAGAGATATTCCAGAGCTTCCTCCTCTCCTTTCCTTATTTTTTCTATGATCTGGAAATCTTTCATTTTTAATACGCGGTTCTAATTTTTGGTAACCGACAATAAACGTTTTTTCTTAAAATAATTATAATTCAATACTTAATTTAGCAATTATCAGGTAATTTACTTCATAAACTCTACTAAAATTATTTTACTTCAAAGACTTTATCTGAGCCAATTACGAAAACCTTATCGCTTTTTTCTGGCAAAACAATGCATTTTCCAGTAAGACTCCCGAATGCAGGTAATAGTGCCTGTTTCAAGCCAAAAATAAAACAGGAGAGTGTAAGAGACTGTCTTCCCTTTCCGCCCATCCTCACCGCTGGATGAATGTGCCCGGAGATATAATAACCATGGTTGATCACAGCCGGTGGTTTATGTGTGAAAGTGTAAGGGGACTCAATGTATTCTTCGTTATAAACTACAATACCACCATCCCTATAAAATTTTTCGCCTAAGATGTCGTGATTGCCTTTCACTAATACAACTTCCCTTAGGCTCTTCGTATTCTTCCAAGTGATAAAGTCGGAACAAGCATTATTGAAATTGCTATGAAACATATCCCCTACTATGATGATCCTATCAACATCGTAGGTTTCTAAAAGTGTATCTAGCGTGCAATAATCAACAGTGCTTGCTTGATCGGGAATAGGCAAGCCTGCCTTGCGAAAATGATCTGCTTTTCCAATGTGAGTATCAGCAATAATCAAGCTTTTCTTACCTTCCCAATACAAAGCCTTCTCTGGAAGAACGACCAGGTCCTCTCCTTCGAGGTTTATTTTACCAAAGCGATTTTCGACCAAATTCTTAGCGGAAAAGTTTAATTTTTTCTAAACAAAGTTAAAAGAAATCCAGTTTTATAACCATTAACCTAAGTACTTTTATTATGCATTCAACCAGCAAAAATAATTTTATTCCTTCTATAAATCTACTAAGACAAGAAGTTAGGGTAAAGGCCATTCAAATCGCAAATATCCTTGTGTGCAACAAATTTGATAAAGATGTGGCATATACCATTGCCTTTGAAAACGCCCGAATTATTGCAAACAATAAGATGGAAACTGAAAACATTTTCCATTTGGTTCATCACGCTGAAGAGGGTTGGACGTTGGTTTCGACAGATGGGCAAGCCACATATTTCTCTGACAAAAACAAAAAATCTGCTCTTATCAAGGCAAGATGCTATGCGAAAAGCCGGAAAGGCAAACTTTATATCCACTCAGAGATCGGCCTTGTATCAGACAATGAGAACTTCAAAGTGAATAGGCCTATGTCAGGACCTTTGCAAGAATTGGTTTGTAATGAGCAGAACAAGTGGGCATTAAAAAAAGCTGGCTCAGATAAGAGTTTTATCTTTGACGATAAGCGGGAAGCTTTGAAAAAAGCAAAGGTTTGGGCAAAAGAGAAGCGATCAAAATTGCTGGTAAAAAATGAATTTGGTAAAGTTGAAAGGACCTATTCCTACGAAATTGGCACGAACAAAGAACATCTCGGATAGTATCACTCCCTAAGCGCCTGAGGCATATTTTTCAAGGGAGACCTGCATTTTATTTATTCTATCTTCAAGTTTTTCATTACTCATAGATTCTCTAAACCTGTCGGCCATAATTGGGAAAGCAAAGGGCGTCGACTTCACTGTATCTTTCAATATTATTTTTTGAGCACTTATCCTTTTCATTGCTTCCATTAGCCTAGATTGCTCCAATTGCAAAGTCATGACCTCCTCAAAGGATTGCTTTATTAATAAATTGTCTGGATCATATTTGGTAAATACATCAAAGAACAACGCGGACGAGGCTTGAAGATGTTTGTTGGAGATTCCTTTTCCTGGATACCCTTGAAAGACTAGACCTGCTATGGAGGCAATATCTCTAAATTTCCTTCTTGCCATTTCTCCATCGTTTATACTTTCCCTCATATCTTCCATAAAATTATTAAGACTAAAAAGATCAACTTCTAGGGCATCCTCTAACGGTATCTCTTCGTCACACAACAGTTCAAACCCATAGTCGTTCATAGCAATTGAAAAAGTAGAGGGTTTTATTTTACCTATCCTGTATGCGACTACGGAGGCTAATACCTGGTGTACGTACCTTCCTTCAAATGGAAAAAAAAATACATGAAATCCTTCTCTAGAAGTAAACCTTTCGATCAGCAATTCATGAGGATCTGGTATTATCGACCACCTCCTTTGGATATCAAATAACGGTTCTAGCTTTATCAATTCCTCATCTGTCGCCTTACCCTTTTTTGCCTGGTCAAGTTTCAACCTAATCATCTCCGAAAGCTTTGAAGATAGAGGCATGCGCCCACCATACCATCTAGGTATAATTCCTTTTTTTGTACCAGCCTTCTTAACAAAAATCGTAAGCTCCTTTATCTTAACATACTCCAGGTTTTTACCTGCAAACCAGAATACATTCCCCGGCTTTAGGTTAGTGATGAAGGATTCTTCCACTGTCCCAATGTTAGCCCCACTTAAATATTGTACCCTTAAAACCGGGTCGCCAACAATGGTGCCGATGGACAGTCGATGTCTCATAGCAATTCTTCGGCTTTTGACTTTGAATATACCATCTTCAATTTCTACTTTTGAAAAGTCTTCATACTGCGTCAAGCTCCTGCCTCCTGTGGTGATGAAGTCTAGCGCCCAGCCAAATTGTTCTTCGGTTATTTTGCGAAAGGCATAGGTTCCCTTTACTTCAGCATAGGTCTTCTCTCCTTCGAAACCTTCAGACACAGCAAGCGTGACAAGATATTGTAATAGAACATCCATTGACATTTGCAATGGACGACGACTTTCAAAGATCTTCTTTGCAATCGCTTCTTTTAGGGCCGCGCCTTCAATCAGCTCCATGGAATTTGTCGGCACAAAATAGATTTTACTTTTAGCGCCTGGTTGATGTCCACTTCTTCCTGCTCTTTGCAAAAATCTTGCAATGCCTTTTGGTCCTCCAATTTGGATGACAGTATCTACCGGCCTAAAGTCTACTCCAAGGTCCAGGGAGGACGTGCAGACCACTACTTTTAGTTTGCCAGAATGCAGAGCCTCCTCTACCCAAGATCGAACTATGTTGTCTAGAGAGCCATGGTGCATCCCTATGACGCCCGCTAGATCTGGCGACTGGAGCAGCAGGTATTGATACCAGATCTCTGTTTGCGATCTAGTATTGGTAAAAAGAAGTGTCGTATTGCTGCTATGAATTATCTCTAATATCCTTGGAAGTAGTTTTATACCAAGATGTCCGGCCCAGGGAAATTTTTCAATTTCTTCTGGTATAACCGTTTCGACAAATATCTCTTTCTCAATGTCCGACTTCACTATCGTAGTGTTCGCTACATCACTTCCGGCAAGTACTTCTATCGCTTCCTCCAGATTTCCTATTGTTGCAGATATTGCCCAAACTTTGATCGTGGGATTGATTGCCCTTATTCTCGACAAAGCAAGCTCTATCTGCACACCGCGTTTTGTGCCGAGCAACTCATGCCATTCATCAATGACCACCACATCCAATTCTTTGAAATAATTTGGATAGCCTGTTTGACTCAGCATAATATGTAAGCTCTCAGGCGTAGTAATCAAACATTCGGGGGAAGCTTTTTTCTGCTTTGCACGTTCTGCTGTAGTTGTGTCTCCAGTGCGACAACCTATTTGCCAAGGGATTTGCATTTCATTACAAGCATTTTGCATCGCATGCTGTATGTCTCTAGCCAGAGCTCTCAAAGGTGTAAGCCAAAGCGCTTTTAGTTTTGCTGGTTGAGGTAATTTATAATTTGGCGAGTTCTCAATATAGCCTGCCAATATAGGAAGCCAGACAGCATAGGTTTTCCCGCTACCTGTAGGCGCGTTCAACAGCCCACTTCTACCCGCTA
>DASVUU010000231.1:0-2610 GCA_036386935.1 Cytophagaceae bacterium
AAATTGTCTTACACTTACTTCATTGAAGGCAAAAGAGTAATTAAAAAAGCCGTCTATATGGAGCCAACACTCAGTTGAATCAGCACTTTTCGGCAATTGCAAGTATAGTTGAGGAAGAAACAGATCTCGTTCCTCAAAGCCCACAGACACACCAGTCTTTCGGTGATATACGCTGTCATTTGCTTTGTAATACAAATCAAGAGATTTGTACAAAATATAGGGGGCAAATAGATAATTTATTGTTTCGACCTCCTCTGGACAATATTTGAAGCGAAGCCAATAGGAGCTCCTTTTTTTTACAGCCTCCGAGGGAGTATACTTTGAAAATCCCAGTTTTTTATTATTCAGAATATCGGTAAGCGGGAGTAAATGACCTTCTTCCTTTAGAATTTCGACTTGAGTAAAACTCCCGGCCCGCGCGCCGCTGCATATCCCGCTGCATATCCCGACAATAAATACTGAAAGAAATAAAACGATACTTTTTTGAATCATGATGATTTTAACATGAAAATGAAATTTGATATTAATGCGCAAATGTTAAAATTCAGGTTATTTTATAAATGATTCAAAATAAATAAATTATATAATGTTAACACTTAGTTAATTCGTCATACTTAAGGAAAGTTGTAAGTCATAAAAACTTAATAGTCAATTAGTTGACATGATTTTTTGTTGTTAAAGATAAATAAATCTTTTATAATTGCATTATCTTCTAATTCCAGTCTGATAGACTGTAAGATCGGAGCTTATAAGGAATCAAGTATAATCTTTAGCCTTTAGATTTTGGACTGCCCTCATGAAATTTTCTTCAAACTCGGTGTATTGCTTTGGCTATCATATTTCGATAGTAGATGCGGGTACAACCATTTTAGGCCTATTAATAATTACACGTCGATCAGATGATTAAAATCTTAAGTAATAAGAAAAAAAGTGGTATCTCACCCCAATCATTCAATACGGAAGAAAGGAAGTTTCGAAATGAAAAGAACATAAAAGATAGACCTATACATTTTATAATTCAAAAAGCTTTACTAATAACAGGTTTATTCTGTCTATGGCATTCCTATCACGGCAATAGTCAGGATTTAACCAAATATGTAGATCCATTTATCGGAACTGCCGAACATGGCCATACCTATCCAGGTGCCATAAGGCCTTTCGGAATGATACAACTTAGTCCAGATGTATATAACGATACGTGGGATTGGGTTTCAGGCTACCACTACTCCGATAGTTCAGTGATGGGATTTAGCCATACACACCTTAGTGGTACAGGAGCGGGGGATTTGTTGGACGTGCTGGTAACACCCACTGTTGGTAAGCTGCAGCTTGTTCCCGGTACCAAATCAAATCCTGACTCTGGTTATAGATCGCGATTTTCTCACTCACAGGAAAAAGCTTCCCCTGGCTACTATAGCGTCTACCTTAAAGATTATAAAATTTTAGCTGAGTTGACTACTTCGGAACGTGTAGGCTTTCATCAATATACGTTTCCGGAAACCGATTCTGCAAATATAATTATTGATTTGGCTCACATGAGCCTTGCCAAGAAAGAGTGGAATTGTAAAATTCCAGAGTCGAATATTTTTATTTTGAATGACAGTATGATCACTGGCTACAGACGCACGACACGTTTTGCCAAGAATAGGATGATTTATTTCGCAGCCATTTTTTCAAAGCCTTTTAAGAAATCAGGATTTGAAAAAAACTCAGTACTCGATCCACAAATTGAGGCTAATGGCACAAACTACCGAGCCTTCGTAAATTTTAGCACAAAGGAAGGGGAGATTTTAAAAATCAAAGTAGCAATATCTGCAGTAAGCGTTGATGGGGCATTGAATAATCTGAAGGAAGTCCCCAATTGGGATTTTAATCAGGTAAAAAATGAAAGCAAAGCCTTATGGCAAAAACAATTATCAAAAATCGAAGTGGGCAAAGGTAAAAGTACTGACCTTACTACTTTTTATACAGCGTTGTACCATAGCCTGGTGGCGCCAAATCTATATTGTGATCGAGATGGTAAGTACCGTGGATTGGATGATAAAATACATATCGCCAAAGGATTTGACTATTACAGTAATTTTTCCCTTTGGGATACCTATCGTGCCGCTCATCCCTTATATACCCTTATATGCCCAGAAAAAGTAGATGACTTTGCCAATTCAATGATAAGAATGGGAGAAGAGAATCCTGACGGTTACTTTCCTGTGTGGCCTCTCCATAGTGGCGAAACCTATTGCATGAACGGCTGTCATTCTATCACCGTGATATGTGAAGCATACTTAAAAGGCATTAGAGGATTTGACATAGAAAGAGCATACAGCGGCATGAAGAAGCAATTGATGAAACGCGACTTTTTCTTTCAAGGAGATTACATAAGTAAGAAGTATTTTCCCTATGATAAAATATTTGATGGTGCTTCACGAACGTTAGAGCATTGCTATAATGATGCAGGCTTTTCATATTTAGCTAAGGCATTAGGCCATAAAGAGGACGCGGCCTATTTTGGTAACAGGTCAAGAAATTATCAATCACTTTTTAAGAAGGAAGATCCATTCATCCATCCAAGAGACAGCAATGGAAACTGGGTACCTAAGTTTAAGCCGGATG
>DASVUU010000232.1:0-14075 GCA_036386935.1 Cytophagaceae bacterium
AAAGACACATTACTGACTCCACCGCTCACATGGACGCAAGGAAGGTTTTCTCTTACCCATCTCGTAGCTCTGAAGAAATCAAGGGCATTGTTCCTATGTTCTTCAATACCTGTACCTACCGGAAAAATGTTCAAATCAAAAATTATATCTTGAGGCGGAAATTTTACAACATTTACCAGTATGTCGTAAGACCTCTTACAAATCTCAATTCTACGGTCATAATTGTCAGCCTGACCTTGTTCATCAAAAGCCATGATGATAACGGCCGCCCCGTACATTCTAACTTTCTTCGCTTGTTGAATAAATTCCTTTTCACCGCCTTTTAAGCTTATGCTGTTGACGATTCCTTTTCCTTGTACACATTTTAAGCCTGCTTCAATTATATGCCACTTAGAACTATCAATCATCACGGGCACTCTGGCAATATCAGGTTCTGCAGCAATCAAATTTAGAAATTTGACCATCGCTTCCTCTCCGTCAAGCATTCCCTCATCCATATTGATATCGATGATTTGGGCGCCGCCTTGCACCTGCTCACGAGCTACTTCAATGGCTTCTTCAAAATTCCCTTCCTTTATTAGCTTTAAAAATTTAGCGGACCCAGTGACGTTGGTTCTTTCGCCAATATTTACGAAGTTAGATTCTGGAGTAATTATTAACGGTTCTAATCCACTTAGTTGGAGGGGCGGATAATTGGTATTAGGCTTAAATGTCATGAAAGGGTGAAAGGTAATTTTTTATATTTCTTTAAAGAGCAATCTGTGCTTCAGCTTTTTCTACTTTCCTTGGTCTATGTCTTGCGGCCAATTCTGCAATAGCCTTTATATGCTCTGGAGTAGTACCACAGCATCCGCCGATTATATTGATAAGTCCGTCATTGAGAAAGACCTCTATCTGCGCTGCCATTTGTTCTGCGGTTTCGTCATATTGACCAAACTCATTTGGCAATCCTGCATTTGGATGTGCGCTTACGAAAAATTCAGACTTGCTTGCCAATACTTTCAAATAAGGCCTTAGTTCTTTTGCACCCAAAGCGCAGTTGAGACCTATGCTTAGCAAAGGCAAATGTGATACTGATATTAAGAAGGCTTCTGTGGTTTGCCCTGTCAACGTTCTTCCACTGGCATCTGTAATAGTTCCTGAGACCATAATAGGTAGACGCTTTCCGGTTTCTTCCGCCAGTTCCTCAATAGCAAAAAGTGCAGCTTTTGCGTTTAGCGTATCGGTTATTGTTTCAATTAAAAGAAAGTCTGCGCCCCCGTCTATGAGACCTCTTGCTTGTTCCTTAAATGCTACTACCAATTGATCAAATGTGATTGCCCGGTATCCAGGGTCATTCACGTCAGGAGACATGGAGGCAATTTTTGTCGTAGGCCCCATGGAACCTGCTACGAACCTCGGCTTGTGTGGCTCCTTCGCGGTAAACTCGTCAGCCACCTCTTTTGCTATCTTAGCGCCTTCATAGTTTATCCTGTAAACCAGGTGTTGAAGTTTATAATCTTCCTGAGCAATGGAATTACCTCCAAAGGTATTTGTCTCTGCGATATCTGCTCCTGCTGCAAAATATTCACTATGGATCTCTTTTATGATGTCAGGCCTTGTAATGCATAAAAGATCATTGTTTCCTTTCAAGGAATGTGCATGATTTTTTAATTCATTATTCCGAAAATCATTCTCTTCTAGCTTATACCTCTGGATCATAGTACCCATTGCACCATCTAATACCAATATTCTCTGCTCTAGGATTTCACGAATATCACTCATATGATCGATTTAAATAATTTATTAACTCGCAGCACATGCCAAAGGGATGTGACACTATATATCTGATCTTATTTACTGAAGGAAGGAAGTGAGCTGGAATACTCTTACCTCATCTGTCTTCAATTTCTTGAAGCGGGAGTTAGCACCCTGCCGTCAGGGTTGCTAAGATATCGTCGGGCCCGTCCCTCCATCTTTCAGGATAAGTATTACAAAGTAAAGAGATAATAATAAATTATGCAATAATGTACGCCTATAATATTGAAGATCTAACTATTTAGAAATTAGTTGCCTATAAATCATTAAAAAATATTTCTGATTGATTAAGCAAATTCATTTGATGCTGTCGCTAGATTAAAGCCATCCGAGTATCAATCGTCATTTCGACCTTAGCCGATCAAAAAGTTATACTTATTTTTCAAATTGGTCTAAAATGAAGCGTCGGATCTCAAAAAACAGTCCTAACCTTGCGGTTTTCGTTAGATATTCCTTATTTTTATTTTTTCTGAACAACAAAACAACAATCATTTGAAGTTAGCCGCGATTGACATAGGCAGTAATGCTATAAGATTCCAAATCACAAATGTAATAAATTTTAGAGGGGTAACTACTTTCAAGAAGGTGGAGTACGTGCGTTTTCCCCTTCGATTGGGCGAGGATGTTTTTAAAAACAATAGCATCGGTCCTATAAAAGAAGGGCAGTTTCTTAAGCTCATGCATACCTTTAAAATGTTGATCGAGCTATATGAGGTGGAAGACTATATCATTTGTGCTACCTCTGCGATGCGTGAGTCCCAAAATGGCAGGTCGATTGCAAATAAAGTGAAAGAGATGTTCGACCTAGACATCCAAATAGTTGATGGAGATAGGGAGGCAGAAATTATAAATAAGGTTATCTTTAATGAGCTGGATGGAAGC
Organism: Cytophagaceae bacterium; assembly: GCA_036386935.1. GTDB lineage: Bacteria > Bacteroidota > Bacteroidia > Cytophagales > Cytophagaceae > DASVUU01. The sequence goes on from DASVUU010000232.1 coordinate 2,680, forward strand.
AGCTATATACACATAGACGTAGGTGGCGGAAGTACTGAGCTCAATATTTTTTACAATAAAGAAAAAATTGCCGCTAATTCCTTTAAACTTGGCTCCGTTAGGAGGCTGGGTGGCGATGACTCTCCTTTAGAATGGAATAGAATGAAGGAATGGGTCAAAGAAAATGTTAGCCTTCACTTGAGGCCTATAACGGCTATTGGGACAGGAGGAAACATCAGTAAAATTTATGAACTTGCTAACCTGCCAAGGTCGAGAAATATAAAATCTTCTATCAATTTTTTCCAGATTGAAGAAGTGCAAAAGCTCCTTTCGTCCTACACGTTAGAAGAACGTATTAACATCCTTATGCTCAACCCGGATAGAGCCGATGTGATACTTCCTGCCTCAGAAATCTATCTTTCAGTGATGAAAGAATCTAGTGCTAAAGAAATCATAGTCCCAGAAGTGGGTTTGAAAGATGGTCTGCTCTTAATTCTTTATGATCGACACAAGGATAAGTTCACTCAGCCATCCCAAGGGTTGGGTTCGCTGAATATTGTGGAATGAAAACATAAGCTATTATTCGGATTTAGAAAAAGGAGCTAATATGAGTAGCTCCTTTTTTTATGGCTCGGTTCTTTTATATCACCATTCTTTATTCATCAAAAATTTGGGATCAATGTTTCTAGTCAAATACATTATGTCGCGTAATACCAACAATACGCCTAAACTATCCAATAAGGCGCTTGATCGTCTAGCTGGAGGAAGTGTAAACGAATACATACAATATGGGAAGCATTCCAAAAAAAGGCCTGTAAGTAACCCTACTCTCAGCACAGTCGTTCTATATAGGTTACTTAGTAAACGAATAGCAATACAGCTTATCAAATATGATTTATTGAGTGATATCTGTTCTTATATTGAAATCAATAAGATTTAAAACAGACAAATTGCAAATCCTACTAATAAATACTGAATAGATGTCTCCGTTTCTTATTAAAAACGTCTAAAAAAATTAATGCAGCTGATAATGAATGTATTGAAGGAAAAAGACTTTTATTGACTCCGACTTTTATGGCCAATACCATTGCTTATAAACTCGACCCTAAAAAGTAAGTCATTTAAGGTAGTACGCTGCGACACCTTCTGAACGAATTATTGGATTATAAGCTTTTGACTGGTATTCGACTTGCTATCTTTTAAAGTTACAATATAGACTCCTTTATTGAAAGTGCTTACATTAACCCTAACGACTTGTTCTACGTTATTGCCGTCTAGGGGTCTTGCATAGACAAGCTGCCCTTGTGTCGTACTGATTTCAAGACTTGCATGATTTACGAGAGATGAGGCGCTATAGAATAGGCTGACATGCTCGTGGGCTGGATTGGGGGAGACAATTAAATTGGCTTTATTACCCGATACAAAACTAGTGGTAGATAACGTTATATTTCCTTCCTCTTTTTCATCGATCTGAAGCAAGTACGAGACCAACTTGTCTAATTCACCATCCGACAATGTTCCAGTTTGCCCATGCTGGTTATTTGAATTTTTTAAGGTAAAAACTTCTTTCAAGGTGGCTGCAGAACCATCATGAAGATAGGGTGCTGTTTCCCATATCCCTTTTAGGGTCGGGGTAGCAAATCCAGTCAATACTTGGTTCCTTCTTTTTCCTGATGAGGGTATAATTGTACCTACATCATGAAGTGTTTTTGTCTGACTACGATCAGTAAAGTCATTTCCTGCATGGCAACTGCCACAATTCAAATTGACAAAAATGGTTTTCCCTATTTTCCCATCTTCCGTAAGGATGCCATCCTCATTCCTATGTGGACTTGGGTGTACCTTGTCTAAAGACGTTATATAAGCTGCTAACGCATCTAGCTCTTTACTTAAACCCTTTTTTTTATCACCCAGTGGATCTTTGACTGTGCCAGAATTAAATACCTCATCTGACAAAAAACCTTTCCCTCCAAATCCATGTCTCATATCGTTTTCAAAATCCTGGATCTCATCAAAATTACCAGTCCAATGAATATTCCCCATCCCTGTGCCTTTGCGCCCTAGAAGAGAATGGGTATTTCTAAAGCCTTCGCCCCTGTCGGTAAAATCCCAAACGCGTCCATCACTATCTCCATCAAGATGGCAACTCGCACAACTTATATACCCAGCTTTGGTCATCCGTGCATCTTCGGCGTTATAAAATATTTGCTTTCCTAACAATACCTCTGGAGCTAGTAAATCATTGGTTATGGTATTTATGTTGGCAAGCCGAGGAAATTGAAAGTCATTCGAAAAAATTATCTCTGTTACGTCATACACAGACACAGAACGAGACATAAAATTATGCACAAATAGCTTTGTGCCATCCTCACTAAAGACCAACCCTTGGGGAGCAAGTCCAGTGTTTGTTATAGAACCTACTCTAGCGTTGTTATAAGCATTTACAACATGGACCTTATTATTTCCTTGTACCGCGATAAAGGCTAGGTTTCCATAAATGCTAAATTCAACAGCGTTTGCCATATCGCTATCATTCAAATCCAGCCGAGTGCTATTTTCTTTATTTGTTACCAAATCAATCTTAGAAACAATAGTCCTAACGGTATTATCAAAACCTAATGCTGATCCATCTCTGAATAGCCCTCTAGCAACATTGTCTTTTTTGGAAGATATCCAGGCCTCGCTGCCGTCGGGAGAAATGGTAATTGAAGACAAGTAATTGGGTACTCCTCGCCCTCTATCTTCGAAATCAGGTGTTAAATCAAATGCAAGAGGAATAGGAGCCTTAGGTATCATCTGATTAACATCTATTTCAGTAACCTCGCCTTGTGATATAGGAGAAATAAATCTAGTTACAAATATTTTTTGGCCGTCGGAGCTTATAGCTATTCCACGTGGCGTATATCCTACTTCCACTTTTTTTACAATTTCGCCAGCCTGGTTGAGCTTCAATACAGTATTCGTCGCTTGTAAAGAGACATACAAATACTCCTGCTGAGGATTAAAACAAACGCCATATGGCCTTGAGGCATATGGCAGGGCAATAGTCTTAATTAGAACACCGGATTTACTGATCACTGATATAGACGCATCCTCCTCATTGGCAACCCAGGCATTCCCCGACCGATCTAAAGCTACTGTTCTTGGCTTCCGCCCTACTTCAATTTCTGAAATCTTACTATAGTTTTTTGAATCGATAATGGTAACGGAGTTATTATCGGTGTTAACTACCCAGAGTTGGTTTAATAATGTATCTAATACTATTGTTGACGAATGGGTCGGACGTATTTTCTGCAGTGGTTTTGTAACAGTGTGCACAACAGAAATAGGAATGTCAACATCTTTTATTCTAGCAAACACTCTGTAAACACCTGGTTTCAAAAATTTGTGAGAAGTTGTATTAGAGGATTGATATTTACCAAGGCCAGTGCCATCCCCAAAGTCCCATGCCACAGTGGGGACAGGGTTGTCATCATGTTTAATCGAAAATGAAACCTCCTCGCCAGCAATAGAAGGCCTATTCTGCATTATTATGTAAGCATCGCTATTCTCCTGATGAAGATTACTCCACAATACTCCCAAATAAGTGAATAGAATATAAAGTGATTTCATATTTACTGTATTACAACCTTACCGACATCAACCTTGCCCTCAGATTTTATAGATATCAGATATACTCCTTTAAGCATCCCCTGTAGATTGATAGTCTTTTTCCCAACGAATGGTTCATTGTCTTTAGAGACTACCCTTCCATATATATCTTTTAATGCCAATTCTTTAACTTCTATTTCACTAGTTATTTCAACTTTGTCTACTGCAGGATTTGGGGTTACGGAGATCTGATTGAAGTGAGAATAATCTGCCATGTTTGTAACAGTCCTTACTGGAACTAATTTCGCTCCACCCCAAGAGCCATGGTCGTTAGCGTTATCATAATGTTCGGTAAGAACAAGGGTTAGTTCCATTGCATTAGATACGTCAATGTCAATTGTTTGTGTCAAAGATCCACCATACATAAGTCCACTATTGTAAACTTCTTTGCCGTCAACCAAAACTTTAAAAAATATAGATCCAGCTAGCCCTACGTCTTCACTTACGCCAATATCGGAAGTGAAGCGTTTATATTGGCCGTTAAGATCATATACCACTTGCCCAGGCGCATGCATGCCAAGTCCTCTAGTATAGCTCTGTTCATTCAATTGAATAGGCTTACCATCATTGCGAGGTTTGTCTCCATTGCTCTGATCGATTTCTGCAGGGCCCCAACCGTTGTTATCAGTCTTAATGACAAGATCAGTCAGATAGACATAATTATCGGCCTGTCCCTTAAGGACCGAGGATTTTTCTCCTTGTCCAAATTGGTTCTCACCTGTAATGGTATAATAATATGAAATACCCGGCGCGATCGCATCGTCAAAAGTCGTATTTGAGGTTTCGCCTATCACAGTATAAGCTCCGTCTATGGAATTGCTCCTTCTTATAACTGCCTTATTTGCGCCGCTTATCGCATCCCAACTTAGTCTAATTTTATCTGTTGATTCAACTAATGTAAAGTTACTGGGTTTAGATGGTGCAAAGTCGCCCGCGGTGCCTGTCGAGAAATAGGATATAAAGTCTGATTCGATTGCATTGCCAGACCAATCTTTTATTCCTCCTTTTGGAATAAAAACTTCATAGACAGTATTGGCTTGTAAAGGCTGATCCGGACAAAAGTTAACGATCATATTCTGATAACTATACTTTCCTGCTAGAGCAGGCCCTCCTTTAGGACGTACTATAAACGATTCTTTGCTAAGGGTATAGATGTCTACATTGTCCGTAAAAGTAATACCTATACGGGATGTCAAGGCTCGGTTACGGGAATTTGGACTTGGGCTGATCATATTTGGTTCGGGCCCCTTAGTATCAGGTCCTTTTTGATGTACTAATAGACCACTCCCATTACCATGATCATTACCTACAAATATTAGGTTACCTAACGGTGTAACCTGTCCGTGATCGGAACTACCAAGGTCTATGTCCAAAGAGCCTCTGCCAACCACTTTCAAATTCGAAATATCTGTTGCATCAATCTTTACGACCTCTGTTTGGCAACCCTGAAAGATGAATCGATCTTGTGTAGAATTGTAAAGTTGTTCGCCGGAATTTTTAATATCCAACGCGCCTGCTAAGGTTATATTCAGAGGGTCACTTACATCATACACACTAAAAGTTGAATTTACGCTGTTCCCTCTAGCTGAAGTAATAATCCTATTACCATTGATGTATGCAGCATAAATATTTTCGGCTCCAGTAGCTGCATTAAGCAATTTAGGATCACGAGGATTGCTTATGTCTAATAACCCAAAACCCCTACCCGCGTCCATAGCACTTGTCATTAGTAAATTACCAACAGCATACAAAGGACCTACTTGCATGCCAATGTTAACATGCTTCACATGCACTGGGTTCGCTACATTCGTAGCATCAATAACATCTAAACCAGAACCCGCCCCTACATAAATGTAAGGAGCTTGCCAGAAGACCTGCCAGGCACCACCATAAGGTCCAAAATCATAACCCTCCATACAAAATTTCTTTACCAAAATAGGGTTTCTAGCATCAGCCATATCCCATATTTGTATACCACAACCATCTTGTATTACTATATAGTTACCATAGTTACCAATTGCATGGCACTCTCTCAAGGATGCGGTTCTCTCATCATAAACTCTTTTGACTATCACTGGAGATCGCGGATTGGAAACATCCAATACCAATATACCACCAGGACCTACTCCACCATCCGGTGTAAATGTTGTAACTAGATACCCATTAATCATACTTGAGGTATTCGATCCAAAGTGTGTTTCATCCTTATATACCCATATACTTTTAAACAATTCTGCATCAGTATACTGAAGGTTACCTAATCCCGGCCCTTTTTGCCCCATGGATGTCAGAGACAACAACATAATTTGGAGGCAGAACAACAAAAATATTCTCTTAGATTTTTCCATAGTCTTGTTTATAGGCAATTAAATATTAAAAATATTCAATTTTTTACTAATAACTATGGACAAAAAACCTGTTGGCATGGACTATATTCTTATATCAATGCTGCTTTGATAATTCAAAATATAAGACGACTATTTGAGCACCTGGCCTCAATTTGCACTAGTAAATAAAAAAAGTCTGTCTTTTGGACTTTTTGGAAACCAATGGGAGAACTTTTAGTGATGAAAAAGCCAGTGCTAAGAAGATCGTCGTGCCTGAGGCTGGCTTGAAGGGCGGCCTACTCCCATTATTATACGATAGACAAAAAGACAAATTCACCCTACCTTCTCAAGGTTTGGGTTCTTTGAATATGGCAGAACAAAATCTATATTTTTAGGTGGCTGCGTACATTAATATAGGACTTATACTTCTGTTATGGCTTACAACCATGTAACATCTGTTCACACCATTTAACCGTCAAAATCAACTATTGCCTATCAAAAATGATGAAGTCAAATCTGGATTTGTGGGTTAGCTATGAATTTGTTCCTCAGAATTAATTGCGTACCAATCTATATTTCTTGTAAGGTACATGATGATTGCGAGCACTAACAACAGACCAATACTACCTAATAGCAATGCATAGTCCTCTAGTTGCAACAAAGAATAAAAGAAAATATATAGTATTGTGAGTACCAAGAATATTAGGCCAGTCAAGAAATTATTCTTCAAAACACTCTTACTATAAAATGTGATAAGGAGTAAAATGATCAGGCAACAGATAAGATAGGCCACATTAAAAGGTATATGTTCTGAAAGTGAAATAAGGAGTATATAAAATAAACAAATCGCAAATCCGACCAGCAGGTATTGAATAGGATGAATTCTTTTCCTGTTTAGCACTTCTACAAAGAAGAAGGTGAGAAAGGTAATAACTATAAAAATGATCCCATACTTAGCGGAACGCATAGTTTTCTGGTATTCATCAACAGGCAAAAGAAAATTAACTCCAAAGGAGGAATAGATATCTGAGGTATTGCTGTAGGAATATTCATCGGGATTATAAACCGCGCCGGAAGTAGTTTGTTGAATAAAGGAGCCGATACCGGCCTGCCCGTAATTCCTATTTAAATGAAGTACTTTCCAGTTGGCTGAAAAACCCTTATCACTGACCATGCGCTTTTCAGGTAAAAACTCTCCATCAAACCCTGGATTGAGCCAAGGCGATTTTAGATTTACAACTGTTTCCTTCCCTAAGGGCAGAAAAAAAAGTTTGCTACTACCGTTTAGATTCAACTTGAAATTGAAGGTGGCTCCTTGAAAGGTGGTTAAATCTATAGGAAAGCTTACTCCTGAGGGAAATATATCGTGGGTAGCTATGCCTGGGTTGAATGAATAAATAGTATCTCCTAGCTGCAACTTAATATTTTCTCTTATTCCCTTCATATCACTTATCCCGAGGGTGACGAGCGCATCTTTTAAAATAAAATCCCCTTTAGGGATAGAAAGCAAAGAAAGATCCGGTGTTGAAAATTTGCCATTTACATTAATCTTGCTTCCGTATAATACAACTACATAAATTCCGCGATGTCTTTCTTGTGGTATCACCTCCCCTTCTATATTTAAACTTTCAGGCAGAAAGTGCGCATATAAAATGGTGCTTTGCGGTTTGCCTTTCTCATCCGTGATCACAGTCCGATATGGAACAGATATAATTGGGCCACCTATTGTCTGCTGTCCTCCCCATTTACTGCTAACTTCGTCGATAGAGGTCATACGTAAGGTCTCTCTTTCACCAATCAGTGAGCTTATCATTGATGATGGAATAAGCAATATTAAAATAAGAAAAACTATGGTAAATAATTTTAACGTAATCGAGGTTCTAGCCCAAGAATTCAGCCGTTCAAACAAAGAAGTTCTTTCCATTGTGAAAAAAATATAGAATTAAATTAATAAACATTGTTTGCTGGGTCCGACGTAGAAAATCCAACCTTAAATAATTAACCGCAATATCAGACTTATTCTAATGAAAGAAATACCGTATTGGTACTTACGAAACTTTTTTAAAATTGATCAGTGCGAACAACTTAATAAAATTAATACATGTACTTTGCAAGGCAAATATCCTTACTTTACATGGATATCCAAGTTCAATAAATATATCGTCAATTATGTCCAAGTTAGAACATCCCATCCTTACTGATTTGTTGCGGCAGGCTTACTCCGCCGAGAAGCTGCATCCTTCGCCTATCAGGGCCATGCAGGGTCTGTAACAGGAATAGAGCGTAAAATGGCAATAAAACAAATAGAAGATGATGAATGGTCCCATAGAAGAGAAGTATTAAAAATTATGCATGAATATGGTATAAGGTTTTCCAGATACTATGAATACAAATTCCATATCATTGGAAAAATTATTTCATGGAGCTGTTATGTCATCGGGCGCTTTATGCCCTTTTATTTTGCTGGGAGGCTAGAAAGTGGTAATGCTTGCGAATATTTCCGCATGAAGCAATTCTTTAACGAATTAGGCATCTATAAACATGACCGCATTCTGTACGAGATGGGGATAAAGGAAAAAGAACATGAAGTTTATTTCCTTGAGCAAATCAAAACGGACAAACTGCTCCCCTTTTTTGAATTTGTATTTTCATGGGGAAATAAAAAAGGATTTAATAATATAGATCTTGATAAAAAATATCCATTCGACCAATCTGATCATTATTGCAAAAAGTAATTTTTAATAGGAAAACGTAGTTTTACAAATACACATAGTTTTTTAGATCTGCCTCTGCAACCAATTTATAAATTATTCAATTCCTCAAATTAAATTCTTCGCCATAATTCTGTCAGCCTTAACATGTAAGGAATCTACTCTTAACTGATTTTTTATTAGATAAAATATTTGCAACTAGCTAGTATGTTTTACTTCAAATATTTTTTATGACTACACTTTGCAGAACCATCTTCCAGATCTTAATTATGACTGGCTTCCCGATTCTTACATTTGGGATTACACCTGCCGATTCTACGTCAGAACCAGAGGAAATTTCTACTCAATTCATAGACAGCCTTAGGAATTCTTTTCGCTTTCAAACCGGTACAATCCAAATAAATGAGTTGGCTGAAATAAAAGTGCCGAGAGGCTTTAAATATTTAGATGCTGAACAAAGTAAGAAAGTATTGACTGAGCTATGGGGCAACCCGCCTGATAACTCGACTTTAGGAATGTTATTTCTTGAGAATGCCAGCCCTGTTGATGACTACCGTTGGGCAGTGGAAATTAGCTATTCAGAAGAAGGTTATATTAAAGATGACGATGCAGAAGACTTAGATTATGACGATCTGTTAGAAGAAATGCAAAAAGATTGCGAAGACGCTAATCCAAGTAGGAAGACGGAGGGATATCCGGAGGTTCATTTGCTGGGATGGGCATCACCCCCGTTTTATGATCAAGAGAATAAAAAACTGCACTGGGCAAAAGAATTGCGATTTGGAGATACGGCATCTGCGAGTACTTTAAATTACAACATCCGGGTCCTAGGCCGCAAGGGATATCTCAATCTAAATGCAATTGGTGGTATGGACCAATTATCTGATATTAAAAAAAATATAAATACGGTCTTAGCTAGCGTAGAATTCAAAGAAGGAAATAAATATTCCAATTTCAATCCAGACTTGGACGAAGTTGCTGCTTACGGAATTGGTGGATTGATAGCGGGTAAAGTGTTAGCCAAAGTTGGCCTATTTGTCCTCCTTGCCAAATTCTGGAAGGTTATAGCTCTGGCAGTGGTTGGATTTTTTGCGCTGTTAAAAAAGAAATTCTTTGGGAGTAAAGATGACAATAGCGTCGCCGAGGAATCCGGCTCATAGCTTTATAATATTTGCCTATTTAGTTTAAAGCAAAAAAAAGCCAGACGTTTGTCTGGCTTTTCCCATAGGTAATATTGTTTGCTACTTTACCATAAGAAGTTCTGCCTTTGTAAATGATCCATTGATCCCATAGGTAAGGTTATACAATCCTTTCTCAAGATTACTAACATCAAAGCTACCCTTAATTACATTGCTTTTGCCATTATTATAGCTGGCAACTTCCTTCCCTACCATATCGCATAAAGACACTTTTACATCAGCATCTGAGGAAAGCCCGCTTTCAAAATAAACCAGATTAGAGCTAGGATTTGGATACACTTTCGAATTTCCTATAACTTCTGCAGCTAAAGTCGCTGTGGTAATGTCTCTTCCAACGGAAATCATATCAAAAGTAACGGTAGAGTTTACAGGCTCCTCCTGAGGGTTAAAATTTAATAGAAGTCCATCAACAGCCGTAAGATCCATCCTACTTAGTGCAACTTCTTCGGGAGTAAATGTATGCTCTACTCTAGTGTATACATTACCGCCAGGTACGCTCAAAAGTTTAACCAAAAATCGACCCGAAGTTGCTGTATCAGTGAGTTCTATTCTCAATATAGATATTGGCTGCGTAGCCTTTAGCATAAAGCTTACCGTTATGCTCTTCCCAACAAGATTTAGAGGCTCCCAATCACCCTCAGCATTCGTTGTGCCCAAATTGAAACCTACACTGTTCTGATATCCATTTACATTGGTTAGAGCAAAGGAAAGCTCCGAAGCGGTTGGCTTAGAAATCGCGATAGTCGCATTCGCAGTGTTGTTTTTATACACTCTCGGATATTCACCGGTATTACTTAATGTACTGTCAAAATTTTCGACATAAGTCGGAGCCTGAGCGACAGATTTCAGATTTAAAGCCAATGCAGTGATTGCTAATAGTAGTGTTTTCTTCATAAATATAAGTGGTTAGATTTTGGTTGATTTGCCTTGATAACCCTAACTGCAAAAAAAATGTTAAAAAAAATATTTATGGTAGGCAACCGATAGATTATTTTTTCTGTCCTATTAATAAAAACTCTACACATGAAAAAAAACTACTTTTACCTATTCATCGGAATTCTAACTTTTAGCTTAATTACAACCCTTCAAGCACAGGATTGCACACCTCCTACAGCGACCATTTCGCCAGAAGGATTTACGTTTATTTGCAACTCGACAGAAGGTGTGGTCTTAAAAGCGACTGAGGGCACCGGGCTCACCTATCAGTGGAAGAAAAATGGTACAAACATTTTAAACGCGACAGGTCAAACATACACTGCGAAGGAAGTTGGAAGCTATTCAGTTACTGTATCTAGCGGCGTAAATTGTTCGGCAACATCTCAGCAAACGTTTGTTCAGCCATCTCAACCCAATGCTTTTAAATTGACTGTAAACCCCAAGAAGGCCACGACATGCGGAAAAGATTCCGCAACACTAAGAGTCAATCAAGGATTGGGTAAATATCAATGGTATTCTAATGGCGCAGCTATTAAAAATGCCACTGCTTCAACCTTCAAAACTATTATGGCAGGAAGCTATTATGTAATGGT
>DASVUU010000233.1:0-2783 GCA_036386935.1 Cytophagaceae bacterium
GGTTGCGTCTCGAGACAGCAAGGTTGATAGATTCATATACGCTTCCTCCTCTTCAACCTACGGTGATAATAAAACCTTGCCAAAGGTAGAGGACCATGTTGGAAAACCGTTATCTCCCTATGCTGTTACAAAACAAATAAACGAGCTATATGCAGATGTTTTTGCTAAGACATACGGATTGAAAATAATTGGACTAAAGTATTTCAATGTATTTGGACCTCGGCAGAATACAAAAGGTGCGTACGCTGCGGTGATCCCTTTGTTCATCCATTCGATCCTCAATCAAACCCCTGTTTTTATTGATGGTGATGGATCTCAGTCACGTGATTTTACTTTCGTCTCGAACGTCATACAAGCTAACGTAAAGGCCGCACTCACCACTAATGAGTCTGCCTTCAACCAGGTTTTTAACATAGCTTTAGGAGAAACTACTTCCGTAAAATTTATATTTGAGTCTGTAAAAAATTTCGCTAATTCCTCTCTGGAAGCAGAATACAGACCGTCACGGCCCGGGGATGTAAAAGATAGTTTGGCGAATATTACCAAGGCTGTAAAATTACTTCAATACGCCCCGGAGGTTAGTGTAGCAGAAGGTTTGAGATATACTTTTGACTGGTTCGTCAAAAACCAAGACTTTGTCAGGGAACTATAACTTTATAATCTAGAGATCAAAATAACAGAAAATGAAAGGAATCATTTTAGCCGGAGGATCTGGCACCCGTTTACACCCTCTCACCCTCGCCGTCAGCAAGCAATTGATGCCTGTTTACGATAAGCCAATGATCTATTATCCCATGTCTATCCTTATGCAGGCTGGTATAAAAGATATATTAATCATTTCTACACCTCACGATCTTTCACACTTTGAAAAATTACTTGGAGACGGTAAAAGGCTGGGATGTTCCTTTACCTATGCAGTGCAGGCAGAACCTAATGGACTCGCGCAGGCATTTGTAATCGGCGAAAAATTTATTGGTCAGGATAAAGTTGCCTTAATATTGGGAGATAATATTTTTTACGGTTCCGGGTTACAGCAACTATTTTTCAGCAATAATAATCCAGACGGCGGTGTTGTATTTGCCTACTATGTAAACGACCCCGAAAGATATGGAGTAGTTGAGTTTGATAATGATTCTAACGTCTTGTCGATCGAAGAAAAACCATTAAAACCTAAATCACACTACGCTGTACCTGGCCTTTATTTTTATGACAATGAAGTAGTAGAAATAGCCAAAAAACTAAAGCCTAGCCCTCGAGGAGAATATGAAATCACCGACGTTAATAGAATATATCTGGAAAGAGGAAAATTAAAAGTAGGGCTTTTGGACCGTGGCACCGCCTGGTTAGATACCGGCACTTTTGCCTCTCTGATGCAAGCGGGGACTTTTGTACAAGTGCTAGAAGAAAGGCAGGGATTGAAGGTTGGATGTATAGAAGAAGTTGCCTATCAAATGGGCTTTATCAATGAAGAACAATTAATAAAGATTGCTGAACCGTTAAAGAAAAGCGGCTATGGAAATTATTTACTTGATTTGTTAAAAAATAATATTAAAAAATAAATCCAGCAATTAGCCCTACTAGGATAATAAGAGGTGGTGGAAATTTTGTGAAATGCAGAACCAGCAAGGTTACTATTACTATAATATAATTTATTAGTACCCCATGAAGCGGTTGAAATAGCATAATTGCGGTAGTTGTCACAATACCGGCACTAGCGCAGTTTACTCCTTGTAAGGATGCTTTTATTATTCTGTATTTTTTCAACCTATCCCAGAATCTGATCACGAAAAAGATTAATATCGTTCCGGGTAAAAATATTCCCGCCGTCGCCACAATAGCACCTATGACTTGACCATTGACTCCATAATCCTGCATACTCATTGCCCCTACGAAAGCACTGAATGAGAACAAAGGTCCTGGCAAAATTTGAGATACAGCGAAGCCAGACAGAAATTCTTCAGCAGTTAAATATTCCTTAAATGTTACAAACTCTTTGTATAAAAGAGCACTCAGGGTATGTCCTCCGCCAAAAATCAGACTTCCATTCCTAAAAAAATTTTCAAATAACCTGACCGGTAGTGCATGTGTAAGTCTTCCTATCAACGCTGCCCCTATAAAAATAGCGCAATATAGTACCAAGTTAGACCATTCGATGTTGAGCCTACCGTGCTCCTCTTTTTGTTCCTTATTAAATTTTAATGATGTTATTACCCCACCTGTAATTAACATAATGGGAAAGATTGCTGGGCTCCCCACATAAAAACATAAACAAATAGACAAAAGGTAGATAAAAAACCCCAGCCTAGAATTCACAACGGTGGTAGTGATTTTGAATGCTGCATATATGACAAGGGCAACGGCCATTGGCTGTATATACTTTGTAAATTCTAGGGAGAAGCTTTCATTCTGCAAGTAGGAAATATAGAGCGCTGTAAGGGTCATTATGGCTGATGCAGGGAATATCCAAACCAGCAGGGTCAGAAAAGCTAATGTCGGCCCCCCCATCTTGAAGCCGACGGCTGTTATAGTCTGTGTTGATGCTGGACCAGGCAGAATTTGACAAAAGGAATTTAGATTGATCAATTCCTCTTCGTTCAAATATCTCCTCTTGGTGACAAGGAGATTAAAAAATAAAGCTAAATGAGCCTGAGGTCCGCCAAAAGCTGTAATAGAAAGTATGAAAACATCTTTTAAGAATATATAATGCCTTAATAATTTCACATTAGATCATTTGAAGGAAGATTATATAATCAAGAGTTGGAATTACTAATTGTAAATTCTAT
>DASVUU010000234.1:0-2056 GCA_036386935.1 Cytophagaceae bacterium
TTTGGAGCTGATATGAAAATTGAGTTGCTTAATGATGGACCTGTAACGATTATTATGGATACCAAGGACAAAGAGAATCACTAATTCAATATAGCCACAAAGGCCCGAAGAAACAAAGTAAAGAACCCCACGGCTTTGTGACTTAGCGCCTCCTATGTTTACAAAGTAAGTAAAATTGTTCTTTGAGATTGATAGTTAAGGATCAGTAAATTTGATTTAGAAAGTGAAAAGAGTGGGAGTGAATTGTGCCTAAGTAACTGTAAAGTATACTGCCACGAAGATTGAACCCCACTCTTTTGATCTCTTCGAGTTTGAACAGAATGTAAGAAATGCGGCAGGGCTGTATATTCTCAATATCCAACAAGGAGACAAAACGAAGGGGGATTTTCACTTTCAATATTTAATTATTGATCATGAAAAAGATAGTAAAGCAAGTAGCTGGTATTGATGTAGCTCAAAAGGAATTGGTAGTATGCCTGGCCAGAATGTATAACGACTTAAGCAGGGATCTGTATGCCCACAAAGTATTTGCCAATAGCAAGAGTGGTATTGCAGCCTTTTTTCAATGGGTAATTAAGAATACACAGACCGATATTTCAGTTGGTTTTGTAATGGAAGCTACGGGGGTATATCATGAAACCTTGGCTTATTTTCTTTATCAAAAGAAGCATCAGGTAAGCATTGTCTTGCCCAATAAGATCAGTAATTACATGCGTACCCTGGAGATCAAAACGGTTACCGACAAAACAGCCTCTGAAGCTATAGCCAGGTTCGGATTAGAACGAAAACTGGACAACTGGCAGCAGCCCAAGGAGATCTACAGAAGACTTCGTCAGCTTACTCGTGAAAGGGATCAGTTGGTTCAGGAGCGCACGATCGTAAAAAATCAGCTGCATGCAGAAGAAGCAGAAGCCTATCCCGGACCAAGTAGTATTAAGCGGATAAAAGCACGTATAAAAATGCTCAATAAGCAAGAACAGGATGTGAAGGCAGAGATTCAGGATTTAATATCAACAGATCAACAGGTAAAAGAACAGGTGAAGCTAATGACCAGTATTCCTGGCATCGGAGGATTAACCGCTGCTATTATTCTTGCTGAGACAAATGGATTTGAATTAATCCAGAACAGACGGCAGCTTGCAAGTTATGCAGGATTTGATATCCAGGAAAAGCAATCCGGAACATCAGTAAAAGGTAAACCAAGAATATCAAAAAGGGGCAATAAGCATTTACGAAAGGCTATGCACCTGCCGGCACTGGCAGCTATACGATATGACCAGAGAGCTAAAGATATTTTTGTAAACTTAGTTTCCAGGCATGGAATTAAAATGAAAGCAGCGGTGGCCGTGCAGCGGAGGCTCTTAGAAATGACATACACCATCTTTAAAACTAAAATAGAGTACGATAGAAATTATTTGGATAGGAACAAACCGGAAACAAGTAACACCGAACAAGCGCTGGCTTAAAAACAGAAAAGCGGTTCGTAAAACAAACCGCCTCTCTTTCCTTGCTGGCTTAAGCCGCATTGAAACAAAATTATAAAAAAATTAATAAGACCACTTGGTTCTTAACACAGAATCTTCGTGGCAAATATTCTACAAGGTAGGTTTTAGCCACAAGGCGCGAAGTCACAAAGGAAACATTACTAAACTTCGCGTCTCTATGAGAACCTAATTGCTTCCATTATACTTCCTGAACAAGGAATCAGGGATGAGTTTGGCGCCCGCCGCAAAGCGATCATTACGCTGTTTGAATCTGCTGAACTCTGCCTTTATTTGCTTCATTGTAGCATACTCCGTGATTTCAATTTCATCCATTTCCGGCGAAAGAGTAAACAGCTTTTCATCGTTCAAATGATAACTGCCCATTACGAAGTCAATGATTGTAGCTTTAGTTTGTATTAGTGGGTAGCGGTGAACATTTCTAAACGCTCTGGCAGTATCAAGTCCGTCGCCTAACCAAGCTGCCATCGAAGGTTTTTTAATATTGTAGTTCTTGTTTAAGAATGCCAGAATACTGGGCGCCACATCATAATGTGAAGAAACCGAAGCAAATT
>DASVUU010000235.1:0-2023 GCA_036386935.1 Cytophagaceae bacterium
ATGGTGCAGAGGTAAGAAATAATCTTATAAGGTCATCCACTTTAAGTTTTTCCTTAGGACTTATTGTAGCCGCAAATGAATCTTGATAATCTGTGGTTGGGAAGTAATTTTGCAATATAGATTCAGATGGGAGAGAAGTAGAAATGATCATAAAAAAAGATTTTGGGGGTTAAAATAGCAAATGGTTCATTCCCTTCGTATTGGAATATATTAAGAAATAGCCCGAAGGGTGAGAATTCAATTAATAAAATTTTTACCTGAGTTTGCTGAATTTCTTCATAAATAATTTCCCCCAACTTGATTAAAAAAGACATTTTAAAGATGTGCTAAAACTATTATTTGTAAATTTGCAACATTGATCCCTCTATGGCCGAAAATACCTACAAAAAACCCAAAGACAACAAAGAAAAACCAAAGAAAGCCAAAGAATCTAATAAAGAATCCGCGAAAGAACAGCCGCATCGCAAGGCTCGTCTGGGTTTTGTAAAAGATAAAAGGTTACACCTTGCTTTTGGTTTTTTCCTAATGGTGTTTTCCGTTTGCCTCTTCATTTCTTTCATTTCCTATCTTCTTACTGGTGCAAATGACCAAAGTGTTGTGGAGGATCTTTTCAACGAAAATGTGGTAGACTCAGGCCGTGAGGCTGAAAATTGGCTCGGACTATCTGGCGCTGTTATTTCTTATTACTTTATCTTCAAATGGTTTGGACTCGCTTCATTCCTCTTCATACCCATATTCTTCTTGGTTTCTCTGAGGATACTTATTGCGACACCTCTACCTTTTTTTAACTCGGTGTTAAAAACAGTTGGATTTTTTATGTTTTGGTTGAGTCTTGCATTGGGATACGTAGTGTTAAAGTTAGAGGGGGAAAGTGTTTTAGCCTTTCTTAGCGGCGGCATAGGATACGAAATGGCAGTCGTTGCTGACAGTCTCATTGGCTGGGGAACTGTATTATTTCTCTTCTTCACTCTGATCACCTTTATGATCTATTTTTTCAATATTACCTCGCTCAAACCAAATGCAGATGCGGGAGGTAAGGTCTCATCTGAAGAGGAGGCCAACAAGTCACTTATACCGTCAGGGAGCAATGATCCTGATCTAAATTTATTCGACTCTAAGCTTGATTCAGAACCTATAGAAGAAGAAATATCCGATGAGGAATGGCTTGTAAAGCTTTCAAAAAAGGACATAAAACCCAAAGCAGCTGAAGGTAGAAAGGAACTGGTGCTTGATATGCAGGACTTTATGCCACCTATCGAGCAAGACCTGCCGCCATTAGCTATTGAAGAGTCTAAGCTTGACATCATCAACCCTGCAGAAGTTCCCTTGGCAGATGGTACGATTGAGAACTACGACCCCACTTTAGATTTAGGGTCATATATTTATCCACCTATAGAATTGTTGAATGAGGGTGAAATAAGTAAGGTGCAGGTTACAAAAGAAGAGCTCGAAGCTAATAAAGACAAGATTGTAGAAACACTTTCGCATTACAGCATAGGGATAGTAAGCATAAAAGCTACCATTGGGCCTACCGTTACATTGTATGAAATAGTGCCGGACCCAGGAATTAGAATCTCGAAGATAAAGAACCTCGAAGATGATATTGCCTTAAGTTTATCGGCACTTGGTATTCGTATTATAGCGCCAATCCCAGGCAAAGGTACCATCGGTATCGAGGTGCCAAATAAGAACAGGGAAATGGTGGCGATCAGAACAGTGTTAGCCACAGAGAAATTCTTGAAAAGCGACAAGGAATTGCCTATTGTTTTCGGCAAAACAATCTCTAATGAGATATTTGTACTGGATCTTGCCAAGATGCCACATTTGTTGATGGCAGGAGCGACAGGTCAAGGAAAGTCTGTTGGATTGAATGTTTTACTTACCTCCTTAATATACAAGAAACACCCGTCTCAATTGAAGTTTGTACTGGTGGATCCTAAGAAGGTCGAGCTTTCTTTATTCAATAGGATTGAAAGACATTTCTTGGCTAAGCTTCCCAATACTGAAGAGGCAATTATTACTG
>DASVUU010000236.1:0-12650 GCA_036386935.1 Cytophagaceae bacterium
GGAGTCTTCTTTGCTTTTGACGAATGACACGGGCATTTTTCCAGATGGATTATAATCGCCAAATAATATGTCAGCGATAGCTGTGCCACCTGCCTGGCCTGGATACCATGCTTCTATAAGCGCTGGCGTTGCGTCTAACCATTGGTTCATCAACACTGCTGTTCCATTGTTTAAAACTACAATTGTTTTTGGGTTTGCTTTTACAACCGCCTTGATTAACTCGTTTTGTTTGCCTGGCAATTCCAAACCACCTTTTCTGTCAAAGCTTTCACCTTCGTATTGATGAGAAAATCCAGCAAATATGACGGCAACGTCTGATTGCTTAGCAGCTTGAACGGCTTGTTCAATCAAGTTTACTTTCTTCTCGTTTTGCGCTGAGGCTAAGTCCCAACCAAGTCTGATTACAGCGCCCATGTTACCTTCAAAATATTCTATCTTGATATCATAAGGCTTATTTGCTACCAAATCAACATAAAAGGAGTCTCGCTCTGGACCGTGCACGCCCCAGTTGTCAATTACCAGCTTATTGTCAAACCAAACTTTGATTCCGTCATCACTTTCAGAATAGATCTTATACTTCCTTGATACTGGTGGCTTCAACTTTCCTGTCCATCTTGTCGACCATCCATCTTTTTCAAGTTTCGGGTCTGGGGAAGTAAGCAGAAAATCAAATGCCAATTGTTTGTCCAATCTTGAAACTACCGGCTCACCTTTCAACTCTGTTCCTCTATAATATTCACCCCATAATCCAGTTCCTTTTTCAGCATTTTTCGAAGGCACCAGGTATTTAGAATCGATGGTTTGTAGTCCTGGAATATCTAGGATATCACCTTGAGCATAATTGATTTTCACTTTTGAACCTAGTTTCTTTTTCAATCCTTCCATTGGAGTAATTGAATCGTATGGTGTAACGATTGAGCTTCCACCGCCCCCAGTCCTTGCCACAGCTGCATTGGGTCCTATAACTGCAATGCTCTTGATTGACTTACTGAGAGGGAGTAGATTGTTGGCATTCTTTAATAAAACCATTGAAGACCTGGCTGCATCAAGTGCTAACTTCTTGTGCGCATCGCTAATCAAAATACTTGTATCAGGGACGATCTTCTTTTCGTCAAATAGCCCTGCCTTGAATTTTATTCGTAAGATTCGTCTTACTTTATCATTGATGATGTCTTCACCTACTTGGCCTTTTTTTACAGCTAAGACTAAAGAATCACCGAAATGCTGCCCGGTAGGCATTTCCAAATCTAATCCTGCCATTGCTGAGGGTACTACTGAATGTGTCGCTTCCCAGTCAGAAACGACAAAACCTTTAAATCCCCACTCCTTTTTTAAAATATCGTTCAGTAAAAAGTTATTCTCACTTGCGTAGACACCATTTACTTTATTATATGAACTCATCACGGACCAAACGTCAGCCTCTTGAACAGCGGCTTTGAACATCGGAAAATGAATTTCCCTCATTGTTCTCTCATCCACTTGGACATCGTATTTCATTCTCTCCCACTCCTGATCGTTGACAGCAAAATGTTTGACTGAAGAAATTACCTTTTGTGATTGTAAGCCTTTGATATAGGCTACGGTCAATCTTGAGGACAAAAATGGATCCTCGCCAAAGCTTTCGAAGTTTCGACCCCCTGTAGGCAGACGGTGAATACCCACGCAAGGTCCTAAAAGGTAGTTCAATCCTTTTGCGCGTGTTTCTTTTCCAAGTGCAACTCCAATTCTATTGATCAAGACGGTATCCCATGTTGCTCCCATTGCTACGCCAGCTGGAAAGGCAGTTGCTCTTCCATTTCTTACTCCTACAGGACCATCTGCCATCTTAAAACTTGGAATCCCAAGTCTTGGATTTTCTTTGGAGTCAAAACCTAGTCCGCTCAGCTGGTCGATTTTTTCTTCCAAAGTCATTTTGGAGATCAGGTCGGTGATTCTTGCTTCTATAGGTTGGGTAGAATCTTTATAAATTGGGTCTACACTAAGTCCTTTTTTTCCCCTTGGGTTTTCCTTGAAAATGAATGAGAAAATTATTAGAAGTGTAAAAAGGCCTATCGAATATCTATAAATGTTAGAATTCCTATTACTCATAATTATGATGTTAAGTCTATTTATTGATTTGGTTGAGAATATCAACGCGCAATTTCAAAGTAAATAAGAACTTTTGCAAATTCCCGTGGTGGCTTAGAGGCGATAAAAAGTAAAAGAGATCCCATCCGACATTTATTCTACAGACGACGGATAGTAAAAAGGTACAATAAATAGCTAATTCAAAATCGAATTAGCTATAAAAAAAGACCTATTTCAAATAGGAACTATACATCCACACAAGTTTCTCTTGTTCTCTGATATAATCGCTCATCAGCGCATTCGTTCCTTCATCGCCCGCATCGGAAGAAAGGTCTAAGATTTCCCGTTCTTTAATAATGATGATCCTAAACGATTTTAATATTTCTTCGACACCCTCCCTACCAATTGAGATGTTTTGTTTTTCCTTTATCTCAGATATTTTAAAATATTCTGAATAGGCGTGAATAGGGGTTTTACCTAACGTAAGAATTCTTTCTGCAACTTCATCTATTTTGAGTACAAGGTCATTGTACAACTCTTCAAACTTCACATGCAATTCAAAAAATTTATCTCCCTTTATATTCCAATGCAAACCTCTTGTATTCATGTAAAATACAGACAGGTCTGCCAATAATAGATTGAGTTTTTCAGCAAGCTTCTCAGCTTTTTCGGTGTCGATTCCGATTTGATTTAATTGAGTCATGTTATCTAATTTTTTTTATTTCACTAATACTATTTCTAATGCTTGGATAAGGCAAAATGTTTATCCAGAACTAAAAAATGGTATGCGTTATTCAAAAGCTTAAATCCTTTTAAAAAAAAATATCAGCCGGCAACCTTCGAGCCTTTTATTGAATATAGATTATTGAAGTTACTAACTTATGTCTTTTATAGGTGCACCGTTATAAGACTTTTTATTTTTGATTAACCATTAAGATAAACTTAAAAAAATGAACAAGAAAACCTATGTAAGTAAGCTCAGAAAAGCTTTGACAATTTCTTTTCTGGCATTTGTGGGCGCAACCAATTTAAGTAACGCTCAAACTATTTTTGATGTCTCTAAAGGGTTTAATAATTATGACATGAATGGCGATGGCATACCCGAAATAAAAAAAATGCAGCCATATATAGGAACGGGCTTAGAAAACATTCCACCATACAGTAGACTAGTTACTATACTATTAGAGGAACGACTTGTATATGAATCCTATCATATTGATAAAGGTCCTCAATTTTATGATAAGCTAAGAAGGTACTGTGAGGACTTAAGGCTACAAGGATACACGCCTAACCTATTGACGGTTAGCTTGCATACCGGCCCCGGCCAGGATGGTCGTACACTACTTGCAATAAGAGAGTTTTTCAAAGCGGTAAAAGCAAAGTGGCCTGATTTCAGAGGCGCTATGCTCGTTGGAGCTTTTCCCGACGCATTCATTAATCAAAAAATAGTACACCTGGCAGATTACCAAGGTGTAAAATCAATAAGTATCAACCCAGGCACGGATTATAAAAACCCTGCAGTTAGAGGGCTATATGGAGAGAGGGGAGATATTGTACTAGGAGATCTGGATGGAAATTGGCCAGCTGTATATCATCAAAGCATAAGTACAGAATCGCTTAACTTGGTGGTCCAGGCTTTTCCAAAAGAAGGGGGTTCGGTAACTGTTACCAATACTCCTAATATTAATTTCCAAAGAGAGATTTCAACCTTCAACGACATCTTCTACCTTGATGACGCTGTATACACTACAAAGGTAAATTCAGGAACATCCATAACGGTCACCTTGTCTTATAAAAGCAGAAATACTGAATTAGCAGCAAGTGATAAAAAACTTGCAAATCCCGCAGCAAGACCTGAAATTTCTATTAGTAGAATTAATGCAAGGGATGTCGCTTACAATGGTTCGGTAAGAGACCCAAAACAAGAAATTGAGCTAATAATGGAATACCTGGATCGTAATCACAACCATAGATCGGGTGGAAATAATCATCTTCCTTTTCGAGCCGCAGCAATTGGTCATGGCGTAATTGGCTCAAATGCTAATAATCATATCCTTACATTAAATAAAGCAAGCGGGGCATTTGAAGTAGGGTTCGCTCAAGAGGGGGCAAGTGTGGCAGATCTTAAAGAATGGCTACGAAAGCCTGCAATCTTAAGACATGTAATGGCACACTCAAATGCTAAGGGTAGTGCTTTTTCTGATGGCTCTGTAAATTCTGATTGGCACAAGTTCTGGAAGGCTGCCGGGGAATTCAACAATAGCGGATCACACTTTATTATTGATGGCGGTTGCCAGGTCAATAGTCCAGTGATTGATGGTGACCCTTCCTTTATGAATTATGGCCTAGGTCAGTATTCTTCAAGTACACTGTTTCATCTCAATACTCTTGCAGTGCTTAGCAGAGCGAAAGTCTACAATGACTATCTACCTGGTGGCTTTGTAGAAGGCTTTAGCGCCTCTGAAAGTTCGACATTTGGAGATGGCTGGAAAAACTCCTTTACCTTTATGGGGAATCAATCGTTGAATAACTATTCAGCCCATGATTTTAAAAGAAGCTATTTCTGGGGTGTGCAGGGTGACTGGACTCTGAAGCTTAAATATGAGAAAGGCATAGGTATACTGGGATTGGGTGCAAATGGATTGAGGGACGAAGCAATAGTACCAAGTAATTCCAACATTACCCCACATTGGTTTCATGAGAGTTCAGATAAAATCATAGGCAAAGGCGATTTCAACGGAGATAAAATAGAAGATATAATCATTGAAGATAATGTTGGAATAGGTCTCATTAGGATGAATGAGTACTATGAAACAAAAGATATAGCTTCTGTATTTAGATATCAAAATATTGGAGGCTTTCAGCTTAGCGGTGCAAGGATACAGCAAATCGGCGACTTTAATGGCGATAAAATAGATGATATATTAATGGTAAACAATACTGCGATGGCTATCTTAACCGTTAAAGACAAGGCTTTTACACCTTTACGGGTTGCAAACAATGACGAGTGGATCGGAGGCTGGAGATATAGCACGGCAAATACCATCCACGGCACTGGAGATTTCGACAATGATGGCAGAAAAGATATCCTTATCTCAAGCCCATGGGGTATTGGCATTATTAAATACGACGGAGCTAATTTCACTACTCAATTTGCGATACCAAATGGAAGCTGGTTTGGCTTTTGGAATTATAATTCTATCTACGATGTCTTTAAGGGAATTGCTGATATCAACGGCGACAAAAAATCAGATATAATTCTCACTAACAGCCTCAACGGACTTGCCATCCTGACGCTGAACTCGACCAACACAAGCTTTACATCCTTGTCTGTAAACAAGAATCTTGAAAATATCGGCACATGGAAGCTGAACACTCAGTGGCCTGACTGGGATGTTTATCCAGATCATTTTGCTACCTACGGCGATTTTGATGGTGATGGAGGAGAAGAACTAGTGTTAGTGAATGCCAAACAAGGACTTGGGGTTCTTACTTATAAAAATGGCAGCCTTACTACCCTTGTGAAGGCTAATGATGACTCTTGGTTTGGTGGCTGGAGATTTGGTGTCGCAAATAGAATAGTCGATGCAAAAGACATGAATGGAGATAACAAGGCAGAGTTAGTTATTACAAGTCCTTGGGGATTGGGAGTCCTGAATTACGCGCAGAATTGGTTTGGTTCTCTTTCTGTGACACCCTTTGGAGCTATGCTAGGGAATTGGTGGTCTGAAAGCGGTGATGAAATCGCAGCAGTAGGAAAATTTGCGGCAGGCAAGGTCGGGAATAAGATCTTATTGAAGAAAAAGTCTCCTAGTGCAGGTAGGGAGGAAGCAGGCGAAATACAACCTCTAACCTCTAACGAAGAAGGAACGGGAGGTTCTCAACTTTCTATCTATCCAATGCCTTTCACAGAAACTTTTAAAGTAGATGCCAAATTCTTAAAAGGAGAAGAAGTCTCTTTAGAGATTACTAACCTTGAAGGCAAGCTGATCAAAAGTGTAAAAAGTTATACTTTGGATTCTGAAGTAACCTTGGGCAATGAGTTTCCTAAAGGCACTTATATCCTCAAAGTAATTTCTGCGAAGAAAACCGAGATACAAAAAATAATCAAATTGTAAAGTTATCGTTGGTTCGATTTGGAAACAGCTGCTAGGTCATCTAGCAGCTGTTTCTTTTTTACGCTTTAGCCCTCTGAATTGAAATAATTGGCCTTAACTATATAACATTATACAAAATATATTATTACAGAATTTTAGGCGAGAAGATAGAAATGATCATAATGTATGGCTACAACGCAAAAAAGTAATAATTCAGGATGGTCCAAAAAGAATGGTTCCTTAAAAGATGGAGGACCTATTTATACAGAAACTGATACTACAAACTTTGTTGTAGAACCCTTCAATGCGCTTTCTTCATTAGCATTCCTCCTCCCCGCCTTTTACTGGCTATATCGTTTGCGTAAAGCCTATTTTAAAAACCTGTTTATTATTTGTTGTATACCATTGTTATTAGCTGGCGGCATTGGAAGCACCTTGTTCCATGCGTTTCGTGCGACCAGATTTTTTTTATTTCTCGACTTTGCACCGATTCTTATTCTCACCGTCATGGTGAGTATTTTTCTTTGGAACAAGCTATTTGGAATGTGGTGGAATACAGCGCTACTTTTTATACCCATATTCGCTTCAAGATATTTTGCATTCAAATTTTTAGCATCGCATGACGCCATTAATTTTGGATATTTTCTAACGGGCGTTATGATTTTCCTGCCAATACTTTTACTATTAATAAAGCACAAATTTTTAGCCTGGAAAGAATTCCTGGTAGCGCTTTTATTATTTTCAATTTCTCTAGGGTTTAGACGTGCAGACAGTATAGAGCCTCCCCTCTTGTCAATGGGTACACATTGGCTTTGGCACTTGTTTGGTGCAGCTGGCTGCCACTATCTTGCACTTTACCTTCATTCTATTATCAATAAGGAATAAATCCACCTGTCTTGAGAAGCCAACTGTAATTGAATAGAATGCTACAAACAAAAATATTTTAAACAAACCCACTTTTATAAAAGTTATAATTTAACTGTTTATTTTAAAAATAAGTGACATGGGTTTATTAAAAAGCGTTGTGTTGGTAGACGACAATCAGTTTAATAATTACATCAACAAAAACCTGATCAAGGATCTAGGAATTACTAATGAAATTCAGATCGTTCATGATGGATTGGAGGCGCTAAAACTGGTACAAGAATATTCTAACTCCGATACTTTCCCTGACTTGATATTATTGGACATCGTGATGCCTACACTCAATGGCATTGAATTTATGAATGTTTACAACACGATAAACTTTGCTAGAAATACTTCTAAACCACGGGTAATAGTTCTTACTTCTACCGAGGACGTAAAGCAGATCGATGAGATAAAAAAACTTGGTGTAGACGATGTCATCGTAAAGCCCTTAACCCAAGACAAAATCATCAGTGCAATTAAGAAACATTTTGTTTTAAATTAAAGGAAACAGAAACTGAAGAAACACTACTCTTGACGGTTTTCAACCTACCTTGAGTCTTGATTATTTCAATATCTGCAAAGCAAAATTTCCTCTACCTTCAAATTCTACAATCTGATAGTTGTCTTTTTGGCTAACCTTTAAATCTACAGGCTTTGACCCATCACTTGCACTGAACTTGCCAGACGTATTCTTAAAAGTCAAGTAGTTTTTACCATAGCCCTCAAAAACGTAAGATAAACTGTCCCCATTCAATGATTGCAAAGTAACGTTTGAAGAAACTAACGTTGGGTTAGTAGGCGCTTTCGTCGACATGTTTATTTCAATTACATTGTCTCCTTTACTCAGGTCTTTCTCAGGAATTTGAAGTGAGTTGTAAATTGGTTTACCATTAATCTTTACCATTTCCACCTTGCCCGCACCAATGAAATAAAAATCAATGAGGGCATTTTTGTACTGATAATTCACCAGTTCGTCCAACACCTGTGTTGACCTCAGTGCCAGGCCAAATGGAAGTCTCTTGACGCCAAAATTACTCATAGCGCTCATCCAAGGCCCGATAGTAAAAGCTTGTGGCCTTATGTCATGATAGGGATCACCATCCTTCACGTCCGTCATTTCCTTCATCGTATATGGCATTGGCAAATATTTGCCACCTTGATAACATTGCTTAGCTGCGTAGTTTACAGCCTTTATTAGTTTAGATTCATCGATAAATTCCGTGTCTAAACTAGTAAGTAAGGCGAACCAAGTTGACAAGAAATATTTACTTGGTTTGGCCATCATATCCTCAAAAAGATTATTTCTTATCTCCGAAATCCTACTCATGTCGGGATAGAAATTAGGCAGCGTATAGGCATAGAGGTAGTTCTCATTGTCCATGCCATAGGGTTCCGCTTCAATCATTGCGCCCTTGCTTGTTTTCAACAATCCATAGGAAGGCAGCTTACCTTTATTTGCCATAAATCTCGCAAGTATAGGCATCAAACCGTTAGCTTTATCTATATATTCTTGAGACTTTGCGCCCGTATTTGCGATTGCCAACATATTGTAAGTTGCATAGGCACACATATTCATATATGCATCGTAGGCTCTGACTATCGTATCACCTTTGTAGACTGACGCCCATTTAGGCGAGGGCTTACCAACTGCGTCGTCCCAACCGTAGCCTCGGCTGAAGGCTAAGGGAGTTTCACTATAATGATACCTACCAAAAGCTTTTAAGGAATCGTCATAACAATATTTTTCCAACCATGTCATAGTTGATTCCAGCAATTGTAGGTTCGCACCAGAGATATATTTTTTATCGCCCATTTGGGTCCAATAAGTGAATGCAGATGAGATCACATAGAACAATCCATCTTCTTCCCATTTTGTAATCTTACCATCTACCAGCTGTCCAAAGAACTTACCTTTAGGCTCGTAGTTTGTTGTAGTTGGATTGGCCAATTGAAACTGGTTCCATTTATCAAGTGGATCACTCCAGCCAGAATAGGCCAAGGCAGGACTAGCTATCCCCCCGTCGCGGACCCATATGAGGTAATAAATATTTTGAATTGAAGCGCGGAAAGCACCGGAGGCATCTTGCATGGAAAGAAAAATCCTCTTGTTTACATCCAGAAGTTTCTGCAATTCCGGCATGTTTTTCAATCTTATAACACCTTTATCCAAAGCATTTTCTATCTCCGCATTATTAATCGTTAGCAACTCATGCAAGGGATCTGAAGCTACTTTCTTTGCAAGATTTTTTATGTTTTCCTTAGACAGCTCACCTGCAATAAATAGCGGCTGAATAGGAGACAGTCGAGCGCGGGCAAAAATACTTCTCCCTTCATCCACATCTCTTTGGTGATCAAAACTGCCACTCCCCTGGCCTAAGGTTGCAACATATTGAAACCGCTTACCTCTATCTTCGTGGTCAATTGCAAAAATCTTATCTCCCTTTTCATTGATATTATCTGACTTGTCACTTTTAAAATCCACCTCCTGAGCCTTTTCGCACCATATCACAATCATTGGCTGCGAAAAGATATTTGCTATATGTACTCTTTGATTTTTGAAATGAATGACAGAGTGAAATGCGTCATAGTCACATTTAACGAAATCTTCTAACTTCAAGCCTGGAAGGGATATTTTATCAAAAAGTCGTGTAAAATCGTCTCTATTAGAAAAATTTCTGTCTTTATAGGAGAGCGATTTCCCAGCTTGCGGGGATATCCAAAGTTCTATTGTTTCCTTATCTAGATTATATTCTAGCCTTATCCCCATTCTATTGTGCATAAGGATCAATGTTTCAGCAAGCGGTGCTCCCTTTTCCTCCCGATCCACCAGGGGTGTTGAAATCTTATTTTGGACAACCTTTTTGTCCTTACAGCCAGCGCTAACAAGAATCAGCGCTACGACGAAACTATATTTCACCAAGAAAGAAATAATCCTATCAAAACAATTCATTCGAAGCATTTGGTAAATTAAAAATTTGTACAAGTTACAAATTATAATATTTTTTTTTAAAAGAATATTTATATTAAGCAGATTGATTATGTTCACATTTTTTTGCAACAAAACTAAGCTTCCACACACTGGACGCTCGTTTGAAGAATTTACTAACTTTACATTGATGGCTAAGAAAAATAAGAAAGCTGAAGGCGTGGTTTACTCTACGGATCCTGATTTTGTATACAATGAGAAACAGGACGAGGTGCAGGCAACCTTACCTCCACAACAACAAAATCTACGGATAGAGTTGGACAAAAAAATGCGCGGTGGGAAACAAGTCACATTAGTTACTGGCTTTATTGGCACCGAAGATGATTTGACGACGCTGGGCAAAAAGCTTAAAACCAAGTGCGGAAGTGGAGGAAGTGTCAAAGATGGCGAAATCATCATACAAGGGGATTTTAGAGAACTACTGCTAAAGACATTAATTCAGGATGGGTATAAAGTCAAAAAGATTGGGTAGCAAACGATTCGCACCACTTTTTTAAACTGGCTTTAATTATTGCTATAACTCTCTGCTAGCCACACAAGAATTTTATGCCATTACCTGGAAAATCTATTATATGCAACAGTACCCAAAACAAAGACTGCTATTTTTGCAGCAGTTGGACTGATGGTACTCACGAGGCATTGTTGCAGAACAAAACCACTGTTAAATTTAGAAAAGGTCAGGTTATTTTTCATCAAGAAACTCGTCCTCTCAACGCCTATAGCATTTATAAAGGAAAGGTCAAAATTGTAAGAGAAGGCTTCTTGGGGAAAGATCAAATCCTAGAAGTGCTCAAGAAGGGCGAACTTCTTTGTTTGAAAGATACTCTTATTAGTGAATTTTACACTGCTTCGGCTGTTGCACTTGAAGAAACTTACCTTTGCATCATTTCTAAAGATTACTTTTTAGATTTACGAAATACCCAACCGTTATTCTACGATAGACTGATGCAAAATCTCACTCGAAGGATCAATGACTTGGAAGATCGAACACTCTATCTCGCTCAGAAATCTGTTCGCCAACGTCTGGCCATTGCTTTGTTGGATCTTCATGAGAAATTTGGAGTACAATCTTTTACCGAATCATACCTAGACCTTACCTTATCAAGAGAAGACATCGCGAACCTTATCGGTACCGCTACAGAAAGCGCCATCCGCCTTTTATCAGAATTCAAGAAAGAAGGCTTAATCACTTTTAGCGGCAAGAAGATAGTTTTGACAAATATACTTTTACTCCGCCGGATTGCAGAAATCTAGGCTCCTACCTCGTTAGTCTAGCCTAACAAAATTATTTAAGACCGGTTATTAACACATCCACGGCTAGGCTTCACCCATGAATGTATTCAGCAGCGCATTAGAACTTATCACTACCAAGCTAGAATTTTGGGCAGCTAGGTTCATATACATGTTCCCCAATTTACTTACGGCAATCCTCATTTTCCTTCTCATAATATTCTTGAACAGGATAATGAGAAAGGTCATGATGCGTGTTTTGGCGAAGTTTTCCGAGAACATCACGGTAAATCGTATCATCACACTATTCTGCTCTACCGCTTTATTTTTGACAGGTATTTTTATATGCTTGGGAATACTTAAGCTGGATAAAACAGTGACCTCACTTCTAGCCGGTGCCGGTATCATAGGACTTGCGCTCAGCTTTGCTTTTCAAGATCTTGCCGTCAATCTCGTTTCAGGCATCATGATCGCCTTTCGCAAACCAATACAACCTGGTGATCTTATTGAAACCAATGGCTTTTTTGGCACAGTTACTAGTATAGAATTGAGGGCTATTCATCTTAGGACACAGCAGGGTCAGAATGTAGTAATTCCCTCACGGGAAATATTTCAAAAGCCAGTGACAAATTACACTATTACAGGAGAAAGGCGGGTGGATATTGCCTTCAACGTTTCACCGAATGAAGACTTAGAAAAAACGAGAGCACTATGTCTTGAAGCAGTAATGAATGTTGCGCAATTTGATGACGAGAAAAAAATAGAGCTATTTTATGAAAGTTTCAATGAATCAGGGATATCAGTTTCCCTGAGATTTTGGTTAAGCGAAAACAGCCATTTAGCTTTCCTTCAAGCCAGGAGCGAAGCCATCATCAGAATAAATAAGACATTAAAAGCCAACAAGATACAAATTACCTTCCCTACAAGATCACTTGATTTTAACAAAAATGACTTTGATAAGTTGTTGCAGAAAAGCAAGACTTACAATGACAATATGAATGTCGCTATAAACTCTAAAGCCTAAACTAAAAAAACTAAAACTATTAAAAAGATGAAAAATGTTTTCACCAAATTTAATTTTGCTATTTACACCGTTTCCTTGCTGATATTTACATACTGTGAACAAAAGACCACTGTTACGAATGACAAAGTCGTCAAAGAGGATGAAGTCGTTACAGTAACAGACTCCACAACGACTACCTATGGGGTGGACCAACAAGAGAAAACAGAATTCAAAAACAGGATTAAAACAGAGAATGAGCAACTAAAGGACAAGATCGCTAAGTTGAGGGAACGAGCAAAGCTAAAAGGAAAGAACGCCGACAATGACCTTGACCAAGCAATTGATAAGCTAGAAAGAC
>DASVUU010000237.1:0-6407 GCA_036386935.1 Cytophagaceae bacterium
TAATGCAACTGAGATACACTGTATCGATTGATAGTTAGCAAATTTTATAGAAGTCATTACGGAAGCAAGAAATATTCATAAAGTAATGTATCTTTCTTATAGAGCGAGTATTAGAACCGATCATTCTATTTACCGAAACAAATGGCAGTTGTTGTGATAATTGGTTTTATACGGATAGCTAGCTGCAGTGTAAATAATGGGTTCAAAGGAGTTTTTTCTAATAGGCACATTTTTAAAGAGGGAATTTTATTGCTAATTTTTTACTTAGCACCAAGCCTATTTCATGATCTCTAGATTGGTATAGAACATTGGCATATTCGAATCTCGAGACATTAGAGTTTGGTAGTTGAACGATTTTTCTACCCTGTTGAGCCTACACAATTCCAAGTTGTAATCCACATCAACAAACACCCAGCTATGAAAAACTTTTTTAAGGCGTTAGGCCTAGTGATTGTACTATTATCGTCCTGTAAGAAGGATCACCAAGGGGGAGAGTCCATTCCAGGACCCGACCGTCAATCTAATATTGAAGAAGCATTCCCAGGACAAAGTGGTGAAGCTAAAGATGCCACTGTGGCCGACCAAAAAGTTTACTACCAAAAAATAGGTGCCAATAATGTGCTCGAAGGTGATATTATACTCACCGATGAGCAAATTGCAGGTATCGCTACGCAAGATATTGAAAATGGTGGGACGGAAAGCACGGGACGAACTGCTTTATATTCCCGTTGGCCTAACGGTATTGTTTATTATGCAATTGATCCAGCGTTGCCCAATCAAGCCAGAGCCATCGACGCTATGAACTATTGGCAGACTAAAACTTTGGTAAGATTTGTACAGCGTTCAAGTCAATCTAATTACATTTATTTTGTGCCAGGAGGCGGATGTTCTTCCTATATTGGGATGATCAATTCGAGGCAAGACATTACCTTAGCTACCGGCTGTACCACTGGCAACACGATTCATGAAATCGGCCACGCGATTGGATTATGGCATGAACAAAGTCGCTCTGACAGGGACAATAATGTCACTATCAAATGGAGCAATATAAAGACTGGTTATGAAAGCAACTTCAAAACTTACGTAGAGCAAAAATACGATGGATTGACGAAGGTGGGTTTGATTTAGGTTCTATTATGATGTATGATCCTTATTCGTTTTCGGCCAATGGACAACCAACTATCACCAAGAAGGACGGGGCAGTATATAATGTTCAGCGATCAAATACATCAAACGGAGATCTAAATGGCGTTCTAAAGATATATCCCTATACAAGCGATAACTCTGTAAAGCCTATCTACGAATTTTATAGTAGTACACAAACGGATCATTTCTATTCCAGGGTTTTTGCTGTCATTCAGAATTATGCTTTTAGTACTATCTGTTTTTATGCCCATACTGCCCAGGTGTCGGGCAGTGTACCGGTCTATAGGTTTTACAGTGCTACATTAGGAGATCACTATTATTCCATTTCAAATGCTATCCCAGATGGATACATTTATGACGGCGTTGAGTTTTATGCTTATAATGCACAATCGAGCGTACGCGTTCCTATTTACCGTTACTATAATGCAAGTATTGCCAATAATTATTATTCCTCCGGGCAGACCGGTCCTGTTGGATATGAAGCAAAGGGCATTGCGTTTTATGCCTTCCCAAAAAGGTAATTTATGATAGAAGTCCTACTCCATCAGTAGGGCTTCTATTATAATTCACTAAGGCCACCTCTAAGTCCTTTTCAACAAGTACAACAGAAATTGGTAGGCTAAAAACCGTTTGATGTATTATATCTGAAATAGGATACTTCTCACCCACAAACAAAGTTGCCAATGCGGGTTGCTGATATAATGGTGTAGGATAATGTATATCTGTTTGAATGCCGGCGTCTAATAAATCTCTCCTGACTTTTTCTCTATCCAGATGGCGCACTGGTAGTATGTGAAACACTGAAGGAGAATGGAGCAAGTCGAATGAAAAAATAAACTCTGGTGGTAAAAGCTTTTTATAGAGCTCTGTAAGGTTCCTTTTTCGGTCAATGGTTTCATCTATAGCTCTTAGTTTTAGATTGAGGAAGGCTGCCTGAATTTCATCTAACCTAGAATTATGACCAACTAATTCATTTACATTTTTTTGCTCACTCCCATAGTTGCGCAATTTTAAAAGCCTTTTGTAAATATTAAAATCGTTTGTAGTAATGCAACCTCCATCTCCTAAAGCACCCAAGATCTTGGTTGGATAAAAGCTGAAGGCACCACATATCCAAAGCTGCCAACTCTTTTATTTTTATACATTGCACCATGGGCCTGCGCGCAATCTTCGATCAGATATAGCTTATTTTTTTCGCAGACCGCTATCAGTTGATCCATTTTACAAGGGGTGCCGTAGAGGTGCACAGCAAGAATAGCCCGTGTATTCGGATTTATTTTTTCTTCAATCAGATCTAAATTGATATTATAAGTTTCTAGTTCAGCATCTACCAATATAGGTTTTAGTCCAGCATGGACAATGGCTAGTACTGTGGCGATATAAGTATTAGCTGGGACTATTATTTCACTATAAGAAGGGAGCTCTAAGGCCTTCCATGAAAGCACCAGGGCATCTAATCCACTGCCGGTCCCTACGCAATATTTTGTTCCGCAGAACTCTGCGAAGTTGTTTTCAAATGACCTTACCTCTTTGCCTAAAATAAAGCATCCCCTATTGCCTATTTCTTTAATTTTTTCAAAAAAGTCAGGCATGAAGGGTGCATTTACCTTACCTAAATTTTCATATTCTATCCTAATGCAAAAAGTCCCGCGAGCGGGACTTTTTGCATTAGGATTTACAAATTACTAATATCTATAAAGATCGGTCTTGTATGGTCCCTCGACTTCAACATTAATATAAGATGCCTGATCTTTTGAAAGTACGTCAAGTTCCACACCTATTTTTTCGAGATGCAGTCTCGCAACTTTCTCGTCTAGATGTTTTGGAAGCGTGTAGACATTGTTTTCGTAATTTCCAGCATTTTCCCACAACTCTAATTGTGCTAAAGTTTGATTTGTAAACGAATTGGACATCACAAAAGAGGGGTGACCTGTCGCACAACCAAGATTAACCAAACGTCCTTCAGCTAAGATAAGGATGTCTTTTCCATTGATAGTATACTTATCAACTTGAGGTTTTATTTCAATTTTTGATTTGCCGTGGTTACTATTCAACCATGCCATGTCAATTTCATTGTCAAAGTGGCCGATGTTACAAACAATAGCTTTGTCCTTCATCGATTCGAAATGACGCCCCACTATAATGTCTTTATTTCCAGTAGCAGTAACAACTATGTCGGCTCTTTTTACAGAGTCATCCATTTTCTTTACCTCAAAACCATCCATAGCAGCTTGTAGTGCACAAATTGGATCTATTTCGGTAACAATGACTCTAGCTCCAGCACCTCTCAAAGATTGAGCTGATCCTTTTCCAACATCACCATATCCTGCAACTACTGCTACTTTCCCAGCCATCATGACATCTGTAGCTCTTCTAATAGCATCTACAAGAGATTCTTTGCAGCCGTATTTATTGTCAAATTTAGATTTAGTAACTGAATCATTAATGTTGATAGCAGGCATTGGCAACGTGCCATTCTTCACTCTATCATGAAGTCTTAATACTCCTGTAGTTGTTTCTTCGGAAATACCTCTGATTCCTGGGATCAATTGTGGATATTTATCCAATACCATATTGGTAAGGTCTCCACCATCGTCTAAGATCATGTTCAATGGTTGCCTGTCCTCTCCAAAATAAAGTGTTTGCTCGATACACCAGTCAAACTCCTCCGCATTCATACCTTTCCAGGCATAGACAGAAATCCCTTTGGCAGCAATCGCTGCTGCAGCATGGTCTTGAGTAGAAAAAATGTTGCAAGAAGACCAGGTCACATCAGCGCCAAGCTCCATCAATGTTTCAATAAGGACCGCAGTTTGAATAGTCATGTGCAAACATCCCGCAATTCTAGCACCTTTTAGTGGTTTCGAAGGGCCAAATTCTTTTCTTAAAGACATCAAGCCTGGCATCTCCGCCTCTGCAAGTTCTATTTCTTTTCTTCCCCATTCGGCAAGCGAAATGTCTTTTACTTTATATTTCACAAAAGTTTCAACCATGATTACTGTTTATTTTTTATTAGTTTATACAAATATAATTTAAGTGACAATCAACAACAAAAATATATTTCTTTGATGCATTATGTTTCATGTAGATATTCAACTTCCTTAAAATCAAAATTTAAAGTCTCGTTTTCAACCTTTATTTTCAGCTGTCCCTGTTCATTTACACCGATAATCATTCCTTCGAAATATCGGTCAGTTTTAAATTTCCTTACAATATTTCTTCCCAACAATCGACTTTCATATTGTGTTGATATGAGATCGTAATTATTATTCGACAATAGGGAATACCATTTATCAATGGATTCCAGGACTTCCGTTAATAACTCTGGTAACGAGGTTATTTTATTATAAAGATTAATTATCGAGGTGGCTTGTTGATAGGAGAATTCGGTTTGGTTCACATTCAGACCAATACCGATTATGGATGCCTTTAATTTATGTCCGGTGAGAATATTCTCTATTAAAATTCCTCCTAGTTTCTTATCGTCGAAATAAATATCATTTGGCCACTTAATTTTGATCTTTTCTCCTAGTTTAGTTGTTAAAACATCAATAATTGCCAGGGAAATGATCTTACTCAAGTAGAATTGGTTGCGTACTTCTAGAAAGCTTGGATATAAGATTATAGAAAAAGTTAGATTTGAGCCAGGCTCAGATTCCCAATTATTACCTCTTTGTCCTTTGCCAGCAGTCTGATTTGCGGTAATTATTACCAGCCCTTCATTCGATGATTTAGAGAGATAATCGTGGGCAGTTAGGTTAGTAGAGTGACATGTTGGCAGGTAAATCAGTTCTTTTCCAACAATTAAACTTTTGGGTGAGATATTGTACAAGGAAATTTAATAAATTTGTTAAATATTATTTTAATTATTAAAGTGGCGAAAAAGACAATAAATAAAATTAATCTAAATGATTTGATTGTACACGGCATGAAAGAAAAAAAAGCCGTGGATATAACAATAATAGATTTAAAAAGTATTAAAAATGCTGTGGCTGATTATTTTATAATTTGCTCCGGTAATTCAGATACTCAAGTTGACGCGATCTCTGATTCCATTGAGGAGGAGGTTTATAAAATCACTTCGCAGAACCCCTGGCATAAAGAAGGGAAAGAGAACAACGAGTGGGTTCTTTTAGATTACGTTGATGTAGTAGTTCACGTATTCAAGAAGGATCGCAGGGCGTTCTATGGATTGGAAGAGTTCTGGGGTGATGCCAAAATCACTACTCTGGAGCATGTTTAATTAGCATTTTTTAAATTTATATAGATACATGGCAGACAAACCAAAAAAGAAGAAAAAAATAATTGCCCCTAAGCCAAACTATCAAATGTGGATCATCATAGTCCTTCTTTTGGTAGTCTTTGGTATTATGTGGGTAAATAAGAATAATTCTGTACAAGAAATTACTCAGAAGAAATTCGAGGAGCTATATATTAGTCACGATGTAAAACTTGTCAACCTTATCCTAACAGAGAAGATTGTCGAAGTCACATTGAAAGACGAGGCTTTGCAAAATGAAAAATATAAAGATCTTGTAAATCAAAGATCTATACCATATGCAACCGGTCCCCATTATCAATTTAGGGTTATAAGCGCGGAAATTTTCAAGGCTGACTTTGAAAAACTTGAAACGAAAGTTCCGAAAGAAGATAGAATAGGTTTAAAATTGGATTCAAGGACAGACTTATCCGGACCACTTTCTACCTGGGGACTTCTCTTTTTGATCCTATTCGGTTTCTGGTTCTTAATGCGTCGAGTGACTGCAGGCGGAGCCGGAGGTCAAATCTTCAACATCGGTAAATCCAAAGCCGCACTGTTTGATGCTGAAAATAAAGTTAAAATTACATTTGCTGATGTAGCAGGTTTAGAGGAAGGCAAGGAAGAA
The DNA here is from genome assembly GCA_036386935.1 of Cytophagaceae bacterium. Lineage (GTDB taxonomy): Bacteria > Bacteroidota > Bacteroidia > Cytophagales > Cytophagaceae > DASVUU01. Next base: position 6,033 of record DASVUU010000237.1, read on the forward strand.
GTAAAAGAGATTGTAGACTTTCTTCAAAATCCTACCAAATTCACGAAGCTAGGTGGTAAGATCCCAAAAGGCGCATTGTTAGTTGGATCTCCAGGAACTGGTAAGACACTGCTTGCGAAGGCTGTGGCTGGTGAAGCTGGTGTTCCCTTCTTTTCGCTATCTGGTTCTGACTTTGTCGAAATGTTTGTGGGAGTTGGAGCTGCTCGGGTAAGAGATTTATTCAAACAAGCAAAGGAGAAGGCACCTTGTATCATATTCATAGATGAGATTGATGCTATAGGAAGATCAAGAGGAAAGGGTCAAATGCCTGGGTCAAATGACGAGCGTGAAAATACCTTAAACTCACTACTTGTTGAAATGGATGGTTTTGCTACT
>DASVUU010000238.1:0-16427 GCA_036386935.1 Cytophagaceae bacterium
CTGTGGCAGTCTCTCTTGAGGTATATCGGTCGGTCGCTCCATCTATGCCGTTGTCCCAGAGAAACCTTGTTACACCAGCCATAGGCTCTGGCGTGAATGTAGTTTGTTCGCCTTTACATACTGGAGATGGATTTACTTCAAATCCGCAGGTTTGCACCTTTACTTTAAATAGTAGAGGTTCACTAGACCCGGCAAGATTACTTGCGAGTACTTGAAGGGTATATTCACCCACTGCTACTGTGCCCCAATCTATGTAGATTTTATACGTTCCTTGGCCTGATAAGTACCTTGTAGGATTAGATCCGGCAACCAGTTCTAATGGCAGAATTTTAGCACCACTTGGTAAGCCAGACCATACATATTCACATGCACCCATATCTAATTCTGAGACTTCATACAAGGCTTTCGAATTACTTTTACATACGGCGGCACCCTCACCTATAACTGCCTTAGGTTTCTTAGGAGCTGATGGTGATTCAAATTGGAAGCGATAACGGGCTAAATCAAATTTGTTGTTATACTTACTATTACCACCGTAGTATCCATCATTGCCGGGTCTCTCGGGCGTAGGGGCAGATGGGTGAACCCTTAACACATGAACCCCATATGGTAGGTCCAACACTAAATCTTTGGTCCACCAGAAAACTCTGTCATAGTTATCTACAGTATACTTTATATTTCTACTGAAAACGTCAGCTTCTAGATTAACACCTTTTGCGACTAACTTTTCATCGATATAAATGTCACAATAGGTTGGCCATAACCTGTCTGCTTCAATTCTGCCGTCTACTATGCTTCGTTCAATAGAAAATTTATATTTTCCTGATTTTTCACAACGGATTAGAAATGGCTTCTCCATCGAGTTGCTTGACTTGAAGGAATAGTCAGAATTCACACTTGTCCCATAGTTCATCGTCGGGAAGCCGTAGGCATTATTCTCCCAGTCAGAGTTATAGTTAGCTACTTTTCTGGCATCCAAGTATACAAGAGGCTCCCCACTCAGCAGATTTCCACGCTCTTTGCTAAGCGGTATTGCGGGGCTGTTCGCTATTCTCGCGTATTCACTTCGCATGGGTAAATCCTCATTTAATGTATGGGACATCGAATAACCTCCCATAGGGCTTCCCTGGTAGTCGCCGTTTTTCATAAACAAGGCATCATACCCAAACCAGCTGAACCACCTGTCAAAAAACCTTTTTGAAAGTGCTGCAGCTCTTGGCGAGGAAAGATACTCATCCGCATTTTTCTGATTTTCCCACTTTGGTTCAGCACCATCTCCCCAGTTTACTCCTCCAGTATTTAATTCATTTCCTCCCTCATAAGCGTACATCTTCAAGCCAAACATTCGCGCTTTTGCAAACACGCCTTCCAGCAAATTTCCGAAGTAAATGGGTCTCGGGTTGGTTGTCCATAGTTCTCCATATTCTTTGAAATAGGAGTCAGCATTTAAGTTTGCTCTCCTCTCTATGTCTTCGATAGACATATTTATGAACTGCTCCTTTGTCTCTTTATCAGGATTTGCATGGGGGCCGATGTATGGGGCAAGTGCAACAGCATACAGATATTTGCCTGGCGCATTGTCTCCATAAGCTTTTTGTAGGAATTCAATGCCGGGTCCGATATTCCAACCCATACCGTTACTTCCGTAAAACTGCCCAGCCAACACCATCCTGATTTTAGTTCCTACTTCGCCTCCTTCATCTCTCCAACCATAAGCTGTAGCAAAGGATTCTGCATGTTCTTTAAGCCTTCTTGCCTGCCACCGTTGGTAGGCTTGATAGTCATCATTCGCACACTTCGCTCTATCTATACTTGGATTATCCGTGTCTGAACTAGATAAATTACATCCAGGACAATACTTACCACCAAGTATTTTTAATTTTTCGGGATCCTTGGATATCCATTCCTCGGTTAATCTTTGCCTTAACATATAGAAACCCATAAACGGTGCTCCAAAATTCCAGAGTTCATTGCCAATCTCTACATTCACATTGAGTGAAGGCTTTAGACGCTGCTTGATAAGTGCTGCTAAGTTCCGAACATAATCGTCATCAGCCAATGTGGGGATGTTAATCCACATATCAATATTTAGATAGTTAGAGATATCAATGGCGGTCTCCCAGGGTGCACCTCGTGACCACATTCCATCTGTTCTGCCATCAGGTCTTTTGAAGGGAACTACATCTTCGCTAAACTTTGGAAATTGTGGTACGAGATTATTGCAATCGGGGGCTGACCATTGCCATTGATTTATATTAATAGGCGCGTTTGGAGATACTCTTTTTGCCCAAGTTTCTCCGAAATTACTTGGTGCGGCAAGTAGGCCCATATACCTGGTCGCTTTCCATCCGGCTGACTTAATGTGTCTAACATAGTCATCAGTAAGATACCTAGGGTCACCCAACTCATATCCTGGTCTGGCTATCTCTATATCTGTGCAATGGTCCTTAAGTTGGAATACAAAGCCGTTTCCGTTTGTACCAGATTGGATTTTTACTTCAAAGGTCACATATTGGCCCACAGTCTGTATGTTCTGCACATCGCAATCTTCCACTCCACGAATCACCTGGCTTGCAAGGCCTTTAAAGCGTACTTTTATCGTATCACCTTTTTTAATTTCAGGTTGAATGTCGAAATAGTAAATCCTTACATTGTGTGTTGCATTTTCACATAACCAACCATCGTCGCCAATGCTAGGACTACCATTTTTAAAGTATTCTCCATGTTTGTCGTTAACCCCGACATGCCTCCATAGATTTACGAACTGAGGCGCTATCATTGCACCCATCTGAGGAGTTGGAGCAGATATGGTGGTTGAAGTACATTGAGCGATGCTTTGAACATAGCTGATAAGGGTTAGAGTAACTAATAGTAAACATCTATATAGTACAGTCATATTATTGTCTTTAATTACCGGGAATACGTACATCTAAAACTTCAAAGACTAGAGGGGATTTAATGCAACTTAATCCTTGAATATTCATAAAATTATCTACAAGTATTCATTATTCCAAAAAATATTTTTGCTAACTTGCTGATATATAGAGTTTTGTTTAGATGATTTTACTATTAGATAACAATAATAATCCCAGTTTTAAATCGGATTTATTTCGGAAATAGCCTCTTATAACTTTGAAGACTATTAAGTTTTTACTATCAAATACAAATTAAAAATATTGTGATACTCACCTTTCTCATGCACTCCATTAGGTATTGCTTCTTAGCCTTTCTCTTAATTGTTTGGCAAGGAGCATTCGCTAAAAAAAGTTCTTTTTCAGGGGTTGAAATTCTAATCGAGGATGGGTTTAATTACAAAGCTGAAGAGCTATTAGTCAATAAAGAGGTTTTTCAACCTTTTAATTATCCAGAGATCACTAATGAGAAGAAATCTTTTTGGATCAAATTTAAATATCGTAAGCCCCATCCCGACAAAGTATACTATCTTCATTATCCAACTATTGTCTTCAGAAAATTAGAACTCTATTATTTTGTAGGGGACATGCTTTGCCACCATAAAAGTGGATTTGGTGTACCTTTGGAAAAGCGAAGCCTCTTCTTACCTAATTCAGCCTTACCACTCCCCACCACCAATGATTCTGTCACTTGCCTTTTACATATTGAATCTTTCAACGGATATTTTTTCTACTTTTCAGAATCAGATAGTAGGGATGTCTTTAAAAATGAAATTAAAAGTACAAGGGTCGAATATTTCATCATAGGCCTAGGGTGCCTCAGCATTCTTTTTAGCCTTATATTTTTTATTCACCTAAGTGAAAGACTATATCTCTATTATGCATTGTTTTCGAGCATGATAGTTCTTTCACGATTGGTTTATAGCGGTTATATCTTTGATTATCTTTCTTATCTCTATCCCATTGCTTCATTAAAGCCGCTCCTCAACCTTTTTACAATAACTTATGATTTGATAAATATTTTTCTGATCCTCTATTTTTATGAATACTTAAAATATCATCAACGATCGAAAAGGTATTTTAAGATCTTCTGTTTTATAATTATAGTAAGAGTTGGATTATTGCTTATTCATATATCCACAAGTAATGAGACATTACTAAGGATAGTCGATAATCATTGGTTTGACCTTTTTGTGCAAATATTTTTAGTTGTAATTGCCATCCGTTCTTCAAGGGAATATATAAAACTAAACATCCTTGCTATCCTTAGTTTAGCTCTTTTGATTGTTGGTAATCTTCAATATATACTCCGAAGTTTTGGAATGATACCCCTTCAAATTCAGAGCTATTACATCTTCATCAACTTAGAAGCTTTAGAGATAATAATATTCGCGCTAAGCATCGGATACAGAAATAATTACCTCAAAATGGAACGTAACTCTGCAGTACAAGAATTGGTTGATAGCCTCAGAAAAAGCGAACAATTAAAGGATGATTTAAACAAGGAATTAGAAATAAAGGTCGCTGATAGGACAAGGCAAATACAGGAGATGAACGACTTATTAAAGTTTCATAACATAGAATTAAAAAGTGAGGTCAAGATAGCAAATGAGAGCAGGGTATTTCAAAAGAATATGGATTTTCTTGATTTTCAAAAGATTTTTCCTGACGATAAATCATGCTACGAATATTTAGCTAAGCTAAAATGGAAAGATAAAGAGAATATAGTCTGCAAGAAGTGCGGGTCCAATTCATTAAACGAACTAGAAAACCATGCGTTTAGGTGTCGAAAATGCGGCTGGGTCGAATCAGTAACTAATGGAACGCTTTTTCATAAGGTCAGATTCTCTATTCAGAAGGCTTTCTATATTACCTATTTATCCAGCCTCAAATCAAAAGATGCCTTTCATATCTCAAATACATCGAAGGAAATTGAGCTAAGAGTTGCTACGGTATGGGCTTTTAAACAAAAGGTAGAAGAGTTAATAGTAGCTAACCAATCCAAAAAGAAAAATAAAGATGGCTGGTCACATTTGATAGAATATTCAATAAAATCAAACCGTTAGATATTATAAAACCCCTACCTGGTTGCGCTTTAGGGCCTTGTCTTCATCCGATGAATACATAGAGTATAGACTGTGTAAGCCGGTCCCTGAAGGCTCGATCAGATGCCCAGTTCCCCGAGAAAGGATCGCTGCAGCAATCCTAGCCTAAAAAGTTTCAATGGGACTGAAAAATCCTTTCCTAACAAGCTCATCAATAATTCCAACAATATACCTACTTAGCAAAACAAAAAAGCAGAGTAGGATTAAATCCTACTCTGCTTCACAATCCAACTAACCCCTTAGTTGAATCAATCGCATCAAATGATGATGGAGATTGATGATTAAATGTCTTATAATTTATTTAGGTGATTCTAACTACAATTATACAAATAAGGAATTGCACAAAAAAATCAATTTTTCAAGCAATACGTTGATATCCAATTATTTATATTGCAATTCTTACTATCAAATAACCCAGATGACTTCTATAACTGCCACTAGCCTACCTATTTAAGGGAGGCGTAAGATTCATCATTTTTACGTTTAAACATCTACTAATTTTTCTTCTATTCTATAAAGACAAGAGCCTTGTATATTATTAAGCCTGTACTTTCTCGAGCATAAGTGCTGCAACTGGTTGACAAGAAAATGTAGGCTCGCTGAATTCTAGCATTAGAGATGTTGTTGGTTGAGGGCGATGAAATAGTTTAACCCACCCAACAAGCTAGTTGACCGGAAAGGATACCCTCCAAATATTCCCTCCCTTTCCGTTCTCCAAGATAAATATATCCTTGCCTACAATCTCAGCATCAATAGGGCTCTTCAAGCCGTCCACCAATTTGTGTGTCATTATTTTATAGTTGTCTATGACTGCATCGTATCTAAAAATCAGCTGCACCAAATCCTCCCCTTTTTCGCCCAATGCACCTACGTTTTTTGACTCATCTCTCGGTGTCCAGCTAAGCAAAAAACCACTCCCTCGGTACGGTGCCTTCAAAAGTGAGTCTTTGTCAAACACCAAACCGAGTGGTGAACGATGGCCACTAAACGTGGACAATGATGCTCCGTCGTCGCTTGCATCTCTAATCTTGCCTGTTACGCTGTCTCGGTATTTATCGGCATCAGGACCAAAATTGAATATTGGGTCAGAAAATGTGAGCGAATCAGGCGGTGGAGGAAAAGCTGGATCGTTTCGAAAATGACTTTTGTTCCAAGCATAATATTCTTGATTGATCAAAAGGTCTTTAGCAGGATCAAAATCTTTGTACAACTGTTTATTCATACTCAACGACATTTTCCATGGAAATCCGTAATGACGCCCTTCCCTGATCCAATTGAGTTCCTCAGGGTCGTCCCTATCGCCCGAATTCTCACATCCGAACAAATTACCTTCTCCATCAAAAGCGAGTTCATAAGAATTACGTAATCCGTCGGCATATAAGTAGCCGTCCTCAGCAAGTTTGCTGGAATCGTTTGGAAGGTAAGTATTCAATGAATCTAACGGTACCCTAAAAACTGCTGAGGTTAAGGGAATTTCTCTCAAACCTGGATATTTCCCATTATCTGTTTGCTCTTCACCATGGTCCGTCCGAGAACCACTGTTAAAAAATAACCATTTTCCATCAGGACTTATGGCAACACTGCTGTATCTATGGTCAAAAGTGGTATTCGAGGGAGGAATTGGTTCGGTATGAGCTATTATTTTCCATTGGGTTATCTTACCCTTTTTCCAGCCTTTCTTTATAATAGCACCTGTTCTACCGTTAGAATAAGCCTTATTTCCCAAGAGGTATATTGCCCCGTTGAAGAATGAGAGCCCAGCCACGTTGGCCAATCCATGGCTTCTACGGGAGAAGGCCAACGAGTCTTTATTCAGATTGTTCCTCGTTATTATTTTGTATACGTTTCCTTCAGTGGTGACATAATAGAGCGCGTGATCGGCTTCGTTGTAGGCTATTCTTACTGCTCCTGAGCGGACTGTTATTAAGGGCTCAAGCGAGAGGTCTGTTCTTAACACTCTTGGTTGAGCATCACAGAGGTTGGAAAAAAATATCAATAAAAAGAAGATGCTAACCATTCACCGATAACCCAGAATGCCTTCTAAGGTTCGCCTAATGAATGTAGACGCCGAATCTTTCCTCACTAAACGACACTTCTATATGTTCCTTGATCGTGGTAGCCAAAGAATATCCAACGTAGTCGGCGGAAATCGGGAATAATTGATGACTTCTGTCGACAATCACGGCAGTTTGAAGTTTGGCAGTATCAATACCAAGGAAAGGCTGCAGACTGAAGGCAAGCGCGCGACCTGTATTCAACACATCATCTACTATAATCACTGCTTTATTTACAAGGCTATCGAGGTCTGTATCAACAAAAACTTCTGTTTGCTTTCTAGCTGTTTTATCTAATCTTATTCGTACAAGCTGAATATTGATAGCTGAAATGGCACCCAACTCTTGTTTGAGTTTTTCCGCAAAGACGTATCCATTCTCTTCTAAGCCTGCTAGCACAAGCTCAGTTTCTTTGTAATTTTGCTCATATATCTCATAAGCAATTCTTTTTATCTTTTGTAAAAGTTGGGTCTTATTCAGAATTAAACTCTCCATTCTTGAGTCAGTGATTATGATTATTAGACAAATATCAAAAAATTAGAGTTTTCATATTGCGTTTTGTATAAATTTAATTAATTTTGTGGCCCTTTATAAAAATTCGGGTAACAAGATATTATAATATTATTAAAATGAGAAAAGAAATTCATCCTCAATATAAGCCAGTTGTATTTCAAGATACTTCAAGTGACTTCAAATTTCTTACAAAGTCGACTATGGGTTCAAATGAAACGATCGTTTGGGAAGATGGCAATACTTATCCAGTGATTAAAGTCGAGGTTAGCTCAGCTTCGCATCCATTTTACACAGGTCAGAAATTATTTGTCGATACTGCAGGTCGTGTTGAGAAGTTCAACAAACGCTACAAAGCGAAATAATTTTTTCAGCAAAAATTTACGAAAAGTCTTCCTTTCAAGGTAGACTTTTTTTTTGCCGTTTTTCACCTTCAGTTTGGTAAGTAACAATTAAATCAAATTGCTGTATTAAATAAAAAGGAAATTACCCCATCAATTTTACATTTTTATAAAGATATGGCTTCAAATTATATTCTTTTCGATGATCCTGAAATAAGAGCTTCACTTCTTCCTCTTACTTTTACCAGACCCATTGCTGGTATAAGAACAGGTATATTTACCATTGCAGAGAAATGGGAAAAGCATTTAAATACCTCCCTTTCCTTTCTCACAGAAAGTTATTTACAAGAGAAGTTTCCAATAAAAAAATCTAAGCAAAGTATATACATCAATGGAGCGGTATGCCCCACCCCAGAACTTGTCGAGGCCATAAATAGTCTTAAAGACGATCAGATCTTAGTGAAGAATAATTTAACCATCGCCTACACGTCAGATGAGAAAGGAAAAAGATCAACCTTCAAAGGAGATCTTAATATTATTCAAAATCCTTGGGATATCTTCGTGTACAACCCAGCCGAAATAAAAAGTGATTTTGACTTTATTCTTTCGCTGAAGAAAAAAAGCCAACCCATTACCGATCCTCATACAATTGCATATAATCCTGAAAACATCTTTCTTGAAGAAGGTGTAAAATTGCGTGCCTGCATTCTAAATGCTGAAGAGGGACCAATCTATCTGGGCAAAAACTCGGAGGTACAAGAAGGAGCAATTATTAAGGGTCCTTTCGCATTGTGCGAATCCGCCGTGGTAAACATGGGCGCAAAGATGCGGGGTGACTCAACAATAGGTCCATTCTCAAAGGTGGGAGGCGAAGTGAGCAACTCGGTAATATTCGGTTACAGCAACAAGGGGCATGACGGTTTTATGGGGAATACAGTCATTGGAGAATGGTGTAACCTAGGGGCAGACACCAATACTTCAAATCTCAAAAATAATTATGGTACCGTCGAAGTATTTAACTATAAAGAAAAGGAAATGGTCTCCACAGGCCGGCAGTTTTGTGGGCTTATAATGGGGGATCACGCTAAAAGCGGCATAAATACTATGTTTAACACAGGAACTGTTGTCGGAGTAGCCGCGAATATATTTGGCTCTGGATTTCCGCCTAAACATATCCCTTCCTTTTCATGGGGAGGGGCTGAGGGCTTTACGACCTTCAGACTTGAGAAGGCTTTCGAAGTTGCGCAAAGAGTAATGGAAAGAAGGAAGATAAAATTTACCGAAATTGAAAAAAATATATTGGAAGAGATATTCGATCAAGAGGTAAATGTAAAGACCGATGGCGAACACTTTTAACCTTAACCGTTGGCAGCTCTGGTTTAATTGATGTTTGATTAAATAGGCCGCTATTAAAATTAATGCCTATCAGCGACGTGCTTTAATAACGGTCATTTTTTTTTGCATTCTTAGCAAGAGCTGAGGTTCAATAATTATCAATTTATTACCCCTTAAACCAGATATGAAGTTGCTGAATTTCCGTTTATATATTATTTCAACTCTTCTCCTTCTAGCGATTACTTACAGCAAAGCGCAAAGACCAGGCAGTGCAATCGAAAATTTAATTTTTGAGGGAGGTGGGATCAGAGGACTTGCATACCCCAGTGCTCTCGCAGAATTAGAAAAAAACCATTTTCTGGACAGCGTTAAACGAGTAGCCGGAACCTCAGCTGGCGCCATTGTAGCTACGCTATATGCCGTTGGCTATTCACCAAATGAGATGGTCGAAATTATTGAGAATCTTAGAGTAAAGAGTTTTGCCGATGGAGGATTTATGTTTTTTGGAGGTACCTACCGGGTGATCAACAACTTTGGTTGGTATAAAAGCGACAAATTGAACAGCTGGATTAGCTATCTCATTCAAGCAAAGACGGGAAAAGGAAATATTACATTTTCAGAACTTGCTGCGCTTTCTAAGGAAAAGACAATCTTTAAGGAATTGTACCTCACGGGGACAGATTTAAATAACCAAAAGGCAGTCATATTTGGCCAAGACACTTACCCAAATATGGAGGTAAGGTTAGCAGTAAGAATTTCAGTCAGTATTCCATTTTTCTTTCAAGCGCCAATTATCGACCAAAAGGGCAAATTATGTGTCACCAAAGAAGAGAAAGAAAAAGGAACAGTTTTTACAGATGGTGGAATAATTGCCAACTTTCCTTTAAAAATTTTTGATAATGAAAAATACATCAATAAACATGGTGATAGCTCATCTGTTTTCAACGACCGGTCTTTGGGTTTTCGGCTCGACGATGACTTGCAGGTAGAATACGATAAAAAACAAAAGGGTTTAGCCCCTCAAAAGATAAATGACATCAAAGATTATATAGAGGCTTTCTATATTATTGTAATTGAGAACTTGAATAGACAAAGTTTAACAAAAGAAGACTGGGAAAGAACAGTCTCGATCAAAACTTCAGGCATAGGTCCAAGAATCCGAAGACTATCAAAAACCGAAGTCGATACTTTACTAGCAAATGGCCGAGAGGGAGCATTAGAGTATGTGAAAAGAAACCTCAATAGTTTTAAAAATGACAGATGATAGCGCCAGACGGTAGTGCTTACAGAAAAACAATCCTGCTGGACTTACAGAAGCGTTCCAATTTAAAACAATTAATTTCACATTATTCAAACTTACCTGCATATTTACAACTATAATTAGTTGTTAAAATCGAAAAAAGTACGGCATGCAGTTTTCACAAATACCTGGGCTTCCCGATATAAAAAATAGGCTCATCAGCTCAGTCAATAATAAGCATATTGCCCATGCGCAACTTTTCTTTGGCTCCGAGGGATCCGCCTCCCTCCCGCTTGCATTGGCCTATGCCACCTATATCAATTGTGAAAATAAATTAAAAACTGACTCTTGCGGCGTCTGCCAATCCTGCTCAAAGTATAACAAACTTATTCATCCTGACCTTCATTTTGTTTATCCGGTTTCAACTACCAAGGCTGTTCCCAAGGATGCCTTAAGTACCTCTTTCATGAAAGATTGGAGAAAATTTTTAGACCATCATCCATTTGGCGGCATCAATGACTGGTCCGCATTTATCGCTGCAGAAAATAAGCAATTGTCCATTTCAGTAGATGAAGCGAGGAATATCATAAAAAGTCTCATTATGAAAAGCTATGAGGCTGAGTATAAAACACTAATTATTTGGCTACCGGAATTTATGAACTTAGCATCTGCCAATGCTATCCTGAAGATTCTAGAAGAGCCACCAGCTAAAACAATTTTTCTTCTAGTGACTAACAACAATGAAAAAATTATTACTACCATACTCTCTCGAACATTGAAAGTAAGAATTCCTGCCTTTAGCGAAGAGGAAGTAAAAAATCATCTTGTGACTTTTCATGAGGCTGATGAGAAAAAAGCGAGCCAGCTTGCTTGGATCTCTGAGGGAAACATAAACGAGGCAATAAGGTTGGTAAAGGAAGTGGAAGAGGACAACCACGAAATGTTTCGCGAATGGATGCGTGCGTGCTATAGAAAGAATAATATAAAAGACCTTGTTCAATGGACGGAAACATTTCAGACACTAGGTCGGGAATCTCAAAAAAGTCTACTGCAATATGGTCTGAATATTATAAGGGAAACACTTATTTTTCCTCATTCAGCAGATCTTGTGAAGCTGCAAGCAGAGGACTTTAAGTTTGTAGAGGGTTTTTCAAAAGTGCTCTCTGCTGATAAAGTAGAAAAAATAACTTCCTTACTAAATGAAGCGCACTATCATATCGAAAGAAACGCCAATGCTAAAATCACATTCTTAGATGTTTCACTTTCATTGTCCTCTATTCTAAAAACCTAAAAAATAAATATGGCAAAAGAAAAGATTGTCATTGGAAGGAGCGATATCATTGATCTACCAGAGTTTGGGGTGAGCAACATAAAAGCAAAAATCGATTCAGGTGCCTACACCTCATCTATTCATTGCAGCAAGCCCAAGCTTAGTATTGTAGAAGGCAAAAAAAGAATATCATTCTACATTCTTGACAATCTTCATGAACAAATTAACAATAAAGAGTTTTATTCTGAAGAATATTCCGAGAGAAATATCAAGAACTCTTTTGGGCAAATTGAGAGGCGATTTATTATAAAAACCAAAATTACGATTTTCAATAAGATCATAAGAACGGAATTTTCTCTTTCTGACAGGAAGAATATGAAGCATCCTGTTCTATTGGGAAGGAAGTTTCTTAAGGGAAGGTTTATAGTAGATGTTTCAAAGTTCAATTTGTCTTACAAGCTTAAAAGGAAGAAGGCGAAGAAAAAACTTCCAGATAATTTAACACAGAAAAATATTAATCCCTGATGCAACTAATTGTACTTTCTAGAAATACTAATTTATACTCCACCAGACGTCTCGTAGAGGCTGCTAAAGAACGAGGACATACTGTAAGAGTATTGGACCACCTGAAATGTTATGTCGGCATTGAGGCAGATAATCCTGGTTTATATTACGGAGGCGAGTCGATAAAAAATATTGATGCCGTGATTCCTCGTATAGGCGCATCCGTTACCTTCTACGGTACAGCTGTGCTCAGACAATTAGAAATGATGCAGGTATTCAGCGTCAATAAGGCGATGGCCATTACCAGGTCTAGGGACAAACTCAGAAGTATGCAGTTGATGTCAAAAGCTGGAGTGGGTATTCCTAAAACAGTTTATGCAAGTCAGCCAAAAGATATAGATGCACTAATAAATCATGTAGGTGGGACTCCAGTAGTCATCAAGCTTTTGGAAGGAACGCAAGGGATCGGGGTCGTTTTGGCGGAGTCTAAAAAGGCTGCCAAATCGGTAATAGAAGCATTTTTTGGGCTAAAGGCTGATATTCTCATTCAAGAGTTTATTAAGGAATCAGGTGGGGCTGATATCCGAGCTTTTGTGATTGCAGGTGAGGTGGTCGGTGCCATCAAAAGACAAGGAAAGGAAGGCGAATTCCGGTCCAATCTTCATCGCGGGGGGCACGGCGAGGTAATTGAGTTAAATGAAATAGAAAAACAGGCAGCACTGAAAGCAGCTAAGGCAATGGACTTAGATGTTGCGGGGGTGGACATGCTGCTTTCTAACCGTGGACCACTGATCATGGAAGTGAACTCTTCTCCGGGCCTTCAAGGAATTGAAACTATTACCCAAATCGATGTAGCAGGGAAAATTATAGAATTTATTGAAAAAAATGCTAAAATTAGTCAGGCAAATAAAGATAAATAAGGATAGCTTGCAGTGACGCAAAAAGCTTACAATGAGTAAAACTATAAAGATTGGAACACGGGGTAGTAAACTTGCTTTATGGCAGGCAGAATTCATTAAGAACAAGCTTCTTGCCCACCAAATTTCCTGTGAAATAGTCGTCATAGAAACTAAGGGGGATAAAATTTTAGATCAACCGTTTGCTGAAATAGGAACAAAAGGCATCTTTACTGAAGAGATTGAAAGTAAACTTTTAAGCAACGAGATTCACCTTGCCGTGCATAGCGCAAAGGACATGCAGTCTACGCTTCCACAAGGTCTTGAAATCCTAGCTTTTACTGAAAGGGAAAAACCTAATGACGTGGTCGTAAGCCTTAATAAAAACTTCAAACTAGATGATTCTAGTATGAGGAATAAAGTAGGCACTTCCTCGGCAAGGCGCAAAGCACTTTTGAATTATTTTTACCCGCATATCACTACCACAGATGCCCGAGGCAATTTACAGACTAGAGTAAAAAAATTGGAAGATCAACAATTTGATGCTATGATACTTGCTTATGCGGGAATAGTTAGAATGGATTACGATCACCTGATTGTAGATGTATTACCAATAGACACATTTGTGCCTGCTGTTGGACAAGGCAGTATTGCGGTTGAAATTTCATCAAATATGGAAACCACAACCCGGCTTCAATTGAGAAGAATATTAAACGACGATATTACAGAAGCATGTCTTAAAGCGGAGAGAAGTTTCCTGGCCACTGTAGAGGGAGGATGCAGCATCCCCGTATTTGGCAATGCAGTTGCTATAGGAAATTTTTTAACCTTGACCGCAGGAATTGTAAGTCCGGACGGAAAAAAATTAATAAAGGAAGGTGCCACTGACAGCTTAGAATCATCAGTAAAGCTGGGTCAGGCAATTGGCCAGAAAATTCTGAATTCTGGTGGGAGAGAGATATTAAAGGCAATTGATAAATATTAATTAAAGCTTACATTTGCTTTACCTTTTATCTATTTCATTTGTCATGAAAAAAATCTTTAGCTACGCGATTGCATTCCAACTGCTTTTATTAGGCACCTCCTGCTTTGCACAAAAAAACTTAAAAAAAGACCATGTGGTGACCATTCATACAGAGTTTGGAGACATCACAATACTCCTTTATGAAAACACTCCTCTTCACAAGAAAAATTTCATTAAACTAGCCTCCGAAGGTTACTATAACAATACCACCTTTCACCGAATTATTCAAGACTTCATGATACAAGGGGGTGACCCCAATTCCAAAGATAAAGATGTAAATAACGACGGAACGGGTGGCCCCGGTTATACGATTCCCAATGAGCTGTCTGCAGGTCATTTGCATGAGCCTGGTGCAGTTGCAGCAGCGAGGATGGGAGATAACGTTAATCCAAAGATGGAATCCAGTGGATCTCAGTTTTATATTGTCCAAAATGCTAGTGGAACACACTTTTTAGATAAGGCGTATACTGTTTTTGGTCAAACAATAAAAGGGATGGATGTGGTGAATAAAATAGCTACACAAGCAAAAAACCAATCTGATAGGCCTCTGAAAGATATTACAATGACAATGAAGGTCGAGAAGTTGAAAGTGAAGAAAATTATAAAAAAATATGATTGCCAGAATTTTTATCAATAACAAATTTTAACCTACCACTGAAATAGTGTTCTACTTAAAATTCCGCTATTAAGTCATGAAAAAAAAGAAGGTGTTACTAACAGGTTCCAATGGATTGCTCGGGCAGAAACTAGTCCAATTATTATCGGAAGACGAAAATTATTCATTGATTGCTACAGGAAGAGGATCGAACCGTTTGCCAGATGAAGAAGGATATACTTTTGAAAGCCTAGACATTACTAATAAGGAAGAAGTAGAGAGCATCGTGCGAAAGCATAAGCCCGAGTATATCATCCACACAGCTGCAATGACAAACGTGGACCAGTGTGAGTCGGAAAAAGAAGACTGCTGGAAGCAAAATGTTGACGCAGTACAATATCTGGTAGATGCTTCGGAAAAAAATAAAAGCCACCTGATACACCTTTCTACGGATTTCATATTTGATGGAAAAGAGGGGCCATACGATGAAAAAGCGAAAGCGAAGCCTCTTAGCTATTATGGGGAAAGTAAGCTTGCGGCTGAAAAAATTGTTATAAAAAGTAAGACAAAATGGGCAATAGCCCGCACGGTCCTAGTTTATGGCATCGCGCATGACATGAGCAGGAGCAATATCATCCTTTGGGTAAAAAAGAGCCTTGAAGATGGAAAACAAATACAAGTAGTGAATGACCAGTGGCGCACGCCAACGCTTGCGGAGGACTTGGCAATGGGATGTTATCTTATCATGGAAAATCAGGCTACTGGGATATTCAACATTAGCGGCAAAGACTTCATGAGTCCATACGAGATGGCTATTCAAACAGCCAACTACTTCAAGCTCGATAAGTCCCTAATTGTGAAAACAGATAGCACCAAATTCACCCAGCCTGCTCAGAGGCCTCCACGTACAGGATTTATCATAGACAAAGCCATCAATGATCTGGGCTATGACCCTCACAGTTTTGAAGAGGGTATTCAATTATTAGCGGAGCAAATGGCCGTAAAACAATAATTTTCGAACTGGTTAAACAGGTTTATAATTTAGATTAAATAATTATCCAATTCTCGCCCTACCTCCCCTTATTGGTACAATCTTTTGATGAAAAGATCAATCAAGCTGTAGCGCCCTTTACAAATTTCATCTCAGGAATAGTTTTTTATTCGATATCAATCGGCAATGTCAACGTGCCGCTGATATTGATCTGGCTATTAGGTGCGGGTCTATTTTTTACCATATACTTCAGATTTTTAAATTTCACCCACTTCAGTAAAGCTTTAAAAATAGTTTTCGCAAAAGAAGATAACGTGCAAAACAAAGGAGAAGTGAGCCATTTCCAGGCGCTCTCTGCAGCCCTTTCTGGCACCCTTGGACTTGGAAATATCTCAGGCGTAGCCATCGCAATTTCTATAGGTGGACCTGGAGCAACTGTATGGATGATTTTTGCTGGACTGATCGGGATGTGCTCGAAATTTGCAGAATGTACCCTAGGGGTAAAGTATAGAATACTAAACCAAAATGGAAGTGTTTCTGGGGGTCCGATGTATTATCTAAGTAAAGGCTTCGAGAACAGAGGATGGCCGACCTTAGGTAAAATACTTGCAGTCTTCTTTTGTGTAATGTGTATTGGTGGTGCGCTTGGA
>DASVUU010000239.1:0-2858 GCA_036386935.1 Cytophagaceae bacterium
AAAACCGGGTAAGACAGGTGTTGTTACTTCATCGCCAACGGTAAGTAAGCGTTGAGCGAAATACTTGCCTTCATCATTAAGTACGTATTTCAAAAAAGTATGTTCATTGGGATGAATGATCCAATATTCTTTAACGAGGGCTTCTTCGTATGCTTCAAATTTATTCTGAAGTTCCTTTTTATTGTTTCCAGGGGATAGAACTTCAATTACAATATCAGGAGCGCCAATACAACCTTTTTCGTCAATTTTTGAAGGATCACAAACTATACAGATATCTGGTTGAACAACTGTGTAAATTGTTGTTTCTGCAATAGCTTTGCGAGGTAATCGGACGTCAAAGGGGGCAGAAAACACCGAACACTGTTTATTTCGCAAGTAGTTCCCTAAAGATAAATAGAGGGTTCCAGACGTTCTTTGATGCAACGTGCTCGGCGCAGGTGTCATCTTAAATATCTTTCCTTTAATTAATTCAATACGCTCATCAAAAGTCCATTTTAAATAATCTGCGTATGAATAAGTCTTATTTAAATCTAAATCTGACAGTTGCATAATCTCAATTCCTTTATCCAAAAATAAACAAATAATCATTGATCCGGTTTAACGTGTGACCATTAACTAATGACTATTTAGCCAATGACCCTTCAACTAATCCACAATTTTCTTAAATTCGCCCAAATATTATCGTAAATGAAGTATAAGCGCATCCTCCTGAAATTAAGCGGAGAATCTTTAATGGGTGAGAAACAATACGGTATCGATAGCGACCGTGTGTTACAATATGCCCAGGATATAAAAGCAGTTCATGATACAGGGCTTGAAATAGCCATTGTTATTGGAGGAGGAAATATTTTCAGAGGCTTAAGTGCTGAAAAAGGCGGGATGGACCGTGTCCAGGCTGATTACATGGGAATGCTTGCTACGGTTATTAATAGTATGGCTCTACAAGATGCTCTTGAAAAAACCGGTGTAAAGACCCGCTTGATGACAGCTATCAAGATGGAGCAAATCTGCGAGCCCTTCATCAGAAGAAGAGCAGTAAGACACCTTGAAAAAAGGAGAATAGTTATCTTTGGAGCTGGTACCGGCAACCCTTATTTCACAACTGATACTGCTGCTTCGCTTCGCGCTATTGAGATTAACGCAGATGCAGTATTGAAAGGCACGCGTGTAGACGGTATTTATACTGCTGATCCTGAAAAGGACCCTACGGCAACCAAATACGAAAACATTACATTCCAGGAAGTTTATGATAAAAACTTAAACGTAATGGACATGACTGCGTTTACCTTATGCCAGGAAAACAAACTTCCAATAATTGTTTTCGACATGAACAAATCAGGCAATTTTATGCGCATAGCCAATGGCGACTCTATCGGAACTTTAGTAAAAGGATAAATTAATTTACACCTCATATAAAAACAATGAACGACCTAGTAAAAACACAATTAAGCGACGCACAAGCGCTTATGAATAAAGCTGTTGAACATTGCGATGCTGAATTACTTAAAATTCGTGCTGGGAAAGCCTCTGCCAATATGCTAGATGGTATCACTGTCGATTATTATGGTACGCAAACCCCTATACATCAAGTATGCGGAGTTTCAACTCCGGATGCACGTACTCTTGTAGCTCAACCTTGGGAAAAACACATGATCGGCCCGATTGAAAAGGCCATCATTGATTCTAATATCGGATTAAATCCTCAGAATGATGGGATTGTAATCCGTATGAATGTACCTCCACTTACAGAGGAGCGCAGGAAAGATTTATTTAAGAAAGCTAAAGAGGAGGCTGAAAGAGGCCGCATTTCTATCCGTAACATCCGTAAAGATACAAACGGAAAAATTCAGCGTCTTAAATCAGAAGGTGTTTCTGAAGATGAAATCAAAACTGGTGAAGGTGAAGTTCAGAAGCTAACTGATAGTTTCATCGTTAAAATAGATAAGCTGGTAGAAGCGAAAGAAAAAGACATCATGACAATTTAGTATTTAATCTAAAAGTCAAAATTAAAGGAATGGGTTAATTAGCCCATTCCTTTTTTCATTTTTGCAGGTATATGAAAATGCTCTTTGAGTACCTCAAGAGGTACAAAAGCCTTCTCGCTTTAGCTTTAGTCCTGGCAACTATCAATCAGGTATTCTCATTGCTTGATCCATGGATATTTAGAAAAATCATTGATACTTATGTAACTCACTACAAAGACTACTCTACCGAAGAGTTCTTCAAGGGTGCAGGATTATTAATTCTTGCGGCAATGGGTGTAGCCATGATATCGCGCATAGCGAAGAACTTCCAGGACTACTACGTAAACGTGATCACCCAGCGTATGGGTGCACAGATCTACTCAGATGGATTAGCTCACTCACTCGACTTACCCTATTCGGTATTCGAAGATCAGCGAAGTGGCGAAACACTAGGCATTCTTCAAAAGGTCCGTACCGACTCAGAAAAGCTAATTGTGGCATTTATTAATATCCTCTTTACATCGCTGGTTGGAATTATTTTCGTATTTATTTATGCGATAAATATACATTGGTCGATTGCAGTGGTTTATATATCAGTGATTCCCATACTTGGGTTCATAAGCTCCGCTCTTAGCAAACGCATTAAGACAGTCCAGAGGACAATTGTAGCTGAAACTACTGCCCTTGCAGGTTCAACCACCGAATCATTAAGAAATATCGAACTGGTTAAAAGTTTAGGGCTTTCTGCTCAGGAGATTAAAAGACTAAATAATACTACCGGAAAGATTTTAAAGCTTGAACTGAAGAAAGTCAAGTACGTGCGAAGCTTGAGTTTTGTACAGGGCACCTTAGTAAACCTGCTTCGAAACGGCATCCTTTTACTGATGCTCTATC
>DASVUU010000240.1:0-1624 GCA_036386935.1 Cytophagaceae bacterium
ATGGAATTTCGGTATCGTAAAGCATTGCCTTCTTTTTCTCTTTCCGGTGCCAATGTTCTAGAGTTCCAAGGAAGACTTTTGGTGCTGCACAGGTCAGGGCTTGGTAAAATTTCTTTACTCTACGTTCGGCAAATTGCTCACTCAAATTGCGTAATACCTGTCTTTGCTTTGCAAATAATATAATACCACTTACTGGTCTATCAAGTCGGTGAATGTGCTGGGCATAAATCTCCTGATCAAAACTTCTTTTGGACTTTATATAGGCTTTAACGATTTGAAGAAGGTTGGGATGCCCATTTCTATCTGGCTCAACCATTAACCCACAAGGTTTATTGACGACTAAAAGATGGTCGTCTTCGAAGATAATGCATTGTGGGAGGTTCATAATCGGTTCTTAGAATTTTTCCAATAAACTTATAGTACTATTTAGAATGAGGCAATAAGTGAGCTTAAGAATACTACTCCTATATTAATATAAAAGTGTAGTTTTATTAGGAACGTTTTGGTATTAAGTTCGTCTACTTTTAAGAACCTAAGCCTATGCTCAACGAAGACATCATATTAGAAGGCTGTAGAGAACTAGATCCTGGTGCTCAGCGGCTCTTTTATGAACATTTTGCGCCAACAATGCAAAGAGTTTGCCTCAGATACTCATCTAATCTGGATGAGGCTCAGGATATTATGCAAGAAGGATTCATAAAAGCTTTCTTAAACATTAGGAAGTTCCTAAAAAAAGGTTCTTTAGAAGGCTGGTTGAAAAGAATCATGATTAATACAGCAATAACGCATTTCAAGAAACATAAAAATTGGAATGAGCAAATAAAAAACAATCAAAGTCACTCTGGAAGAGACCATGTAGATTTGGCTGCCGAAACCGAAGTAGATAAGGACGATATTTGGGAAAGATATCTTGAGATTGAGCCCTCAACTTTGTTGTCTATTATCCAAGATTTACCTGATGGCTACAGGCTCGTCTTCAACATGTACTTTATGGAAGGCCTTCCCCATAGAGAAATCGGGGAGATCCTCCAGATTGACGAGATTACTTCTAGGACGAGACTATTAAGAGCAAGAAAATCGATTCAGCAGAAAATAGCTCAGTTAGTGACAAATAATACTATTTAATAACAATGGACCATAAAGACCAAAAAATCGCACATATTCTGAACCATAGACTTGATGAAGTTCCCTTACAAAAGAGCGCGAAAAACTCGTTTGAATTGCTTCAAGTAAAGATTGCGGTGAAGAAGTTTTATTATTTCCACCCTCGACAATTCAATATATATTATGCCGTTGCACTTCTCAGCTGCGTAATCACTACGTCAGTTCTTGGGATTCATTATATTTATAATCAAAAAGATATAAATACGAAAGTAAGTTTTTTAGAAGAAGCAATTAAAAGCAGGGATAACGCGATAAATACATTAAGTTTGAAGATAGAGGCTTTGTCGAAAACTAATGCTTCTATCTCGTACGTAAAGCCAAAGGAAGATATAAGAAAAATAGAAGCCGAAGTTAAAAAAAGGCATAAGTCGCCTTTAAAAACTATAGGTTTCGTTTTTAAGAAAAAAGCTGACGAAAATTCTCCTCGTATTGATACCACAATTTTGCAAGTTCAAATCGA
>DASVUU010000241.1:0-1834 GCA_036386935.1 Cytophagaceae bacterium
TAACGCCGACATTGCCGTGAATTAACAGATTTTCTTTTTCTCCGAAACACTGAGTGACTGCAGCATAAGAAAATGCCCCATAGCCTGGTGCTTTAAACGCACCTTTACCGCCCGGAAGAAAGGATCCTGCTGCTATTGCTAATCCCGGGCCTTTATGGGGTTTATACTCCCTTATTAAAAATTTGGCTTGTAAAAGCGGGATGGCATAGGAGTAATGAGGACGCTCCCCATGGGCCGCTTCCAGACCATGTACCAAACCCAAGGCAAGCTCCCACTTTCTGCTTGGACCGTATGCAGCCATATTCCAATGCTGATATGCATGTCGATCAAAACGTAGCCAAGATTCATATTGTCCAAGCCTCCATCCAACAACTCGTGCGTCATCGGTTATAAAGGGGCGTACGGCAAAGGAATTGAAAGGAATAAAAAGTACAAGTATTAAAAGGTATTTAGTGAGCATAAGGTAAATAGAATTCGACAAATACTTTAGACCTGAAATTTGCAGATGCAAAAGTAACTTCTAAATGTCAGAAATTGGAATTAAGGGTTTAAATAAAAAAGGGGTAACAAGTCCAAAATTGGACTATCCCCAATTTTTCCCCTTGACTAGGAGGGAAGGATTCAAAATTCCTTCTTGTGTGAGATGTCACAAATTGCTAATTTTTAATAAAGGGCGGTATATCCAATTAGTAGTAGCGACCTGTCACTGAAGACACTAGGTAATTGTTAAAAGTCGAACTTCTAAAGTGCATTCATACAGGGCGTTAAAAAAAGAGAGTGTTTTGAAGGGAAGCAGAGTCGAACCAAAAAGGCCTCTAACTTACGTAGTTAGAGGCCTTTTGATTTGGCGTAGGGGGAAGCATCCAAAAGTCGAACCATTTTGTGGGAGATTTACTCAATTTCGAAGGTTTTGCATTGGGCAGTGCAGAGGACTCTTATTATATCTGAGGCTAAGATTGGATGGTGAATGATCTAAAGAAAAAAAATAGCAAGCTAATATTAAGGTAACACGGTTCGTTCACCTCGGCTGTTCCAAACCATATTCAAACTTAAATTTTTAGAAAGCCCATTGTTTCTTAAATTAAAAATTGTTCAGATAATCATGATTTACAGTCAGGTATTCAAAAAAAGACTTATTGGTATTTAAGAATTATCATTAATATTGTCATATAATTCCTAGTAAAAGTTATATTGATGTAAGCGCTATTGCTCCGATAGATAGAATTAGAAGCTAAACTTTTGCCTGGACTCGTGTAGGCATTTATAAAGGGCCATGAATAGATCGCGTTGAACATAAAGAAATAAGTGAAACTGGTAATGGTGCTACAATTGAAAAGCTGAATAAGTAAAGTCTATGAAACAAATTATTACGATAATTTTTCTCCTGCAATTTTTGTTGGGGTTTGCTCAAATATTTCCCCACATGCCTAAGGACAAGAAACTAATTATCCTGCAATCAAGTGGATATTTTGATTGGGCGCCAGACCTTGCAAAAAATTTAAAGGCAATGCAGATCAAACGCCCCTACATAAACGGAGTTGCATTTCACGTAGGTCCTGTATATGGTTTTCCCAACCTTGCTTTTAACAACGAAGTTTGGACAGAAAGCAGTTTAAAATTTTCCGACCTTAGTTCAATTGCGTCCCAAAAAACAACTTTAACGGATAATTTCATATTGGTATGGGGCCATTCTAGAAACGCCCCTCCTGATTTTTTTAATGACAATCTATGGGCTCAAATTGTAGAGAATACTGTGTTGCTTGGAAAGGCAGTGAAGGCCGGGGGATGCAAGGGTATAATGTTTGATCCGGAGTTCTATTCTGCTGGGGAGACT
>DASVUU010000242.1:0-2875 GCA_036386935.1 Cytophagaceae bacterium
TGGCAAGGTATCCCTTGTCCGTCCTTCTGTTAGAAGAAATGGTGATACCGGTAGAGCATTTGTATTTACTCCTGCAATCTGAGGATAGTCGGTAGATTGTTGCCCATTACCTGGTCCTCTTACTATGATAGACCCTGCGCCTGTTGCCTGTCCCGACTTGCATTCCCCAGATCCAGAGAAGTTTCCAAAGGCATCAAATCCGACCCCTAGATAAGCGTTAGAAATCCCAGGGCCGTTGCAATTATGAGCATAACCTAGTGCGCCACCAAATTGGCCTACCCTAAATTGCTGCGTACTCGCATCAAAAAGAAAGAAGGTAAGTCCATCGGCTCCAGATCCTCCATAGATGAAATATTCAAATTCTACATCCATACCGAAAGTAGTTGGAAGAATGCTATTATTATAGACAAAGCCAGTTTGAGAACCTTCTGAGTTTGTTAACCGCAGGTAACCGCTATTGGCAGCATCTATATTTCCAGACGTGAGAAGGGCACTGTTCGGGGAACCCCCAAATACAAGGGTGGGAGCTGCTGCTTCGTCTTTGAAGGATTGCACATAGGGGAATTGGGCCCGTACTTCAGCGGCAAGGCTTAGTAATCCCAACATAATGATGGAATGAAGGATTTTGAATTTCATAATTTTTGTAAAGCAATAGATTAGTCCTAAGAAGAAGACAGGCTAGGATTCGCCTTTTTTTGTCCAAGAAAACCTTAGGTAAGTTATATTTTTTTGTAATTATAGCAATAATATTTTTATTTTCTATCAAGATTAAATGAAAAGCTAGGAAGGAATCTTCTATTTAGCTGGTAGATAGTTTATATGGTGCGTTGGGTAGAAGTTCTTATTAGGGTTTTTCTATATTGGTTTTCTGATGAATCACCAATTGCGGGAACGGCATCTCTATTCCCTCGGCTTCGAACGTACTTTTTATTCTCTTACGTAATTCGCCCGTTACCTCCCATTGTTTTAGAGGAAGTGTCTCACCAAGAATTTTTATGATAATAGAGGAACTCCCAAATTCATCAATTCTCAGAAATTGAGGCGCTTTAAGGATAGACTCTTTCCAGGGGGATTCTGCCGCAAGATCATTGCCAAGTTTATTAATCACTTCAATCACATGATCTATGTTTGTACTATAGGCTATCCCAATATTTAAATTTACCCTTGCATAGTATTTGGAGAGGTTAGATACTTTTTTAATCTCACCGTGAGGAACATGGTGTACAGTACCATCCAGGTCTCTGAGCGTTGTCATTCGTAAACTTACTTTTTCTACCAGGCCGCTAGCAATACCAAAATCAACCACATCACCAATTCTATATTGATTTTCCAATATTATGAAAAGGCCTGATATAACGTCTCTTATTAAGTATTGCCCTCCAAAGCCTAATGCCAACCCAAGAATCCCGGCACCAGCTAATATAGGTCCTATCATTAATCCAATTTCGGCAAAGATCATAAGACCTGCGATGGTTAATATCGCAATGCTTGCGGCCGCCGTGAATATGTGGATGAGCGTTTCTTCTCGCTGCTTCTCGCCCATAGTAGACGCATTAATATCCGGCTGAATGGCAAGCCTTACGGTCTTTTCGATAAACTTCTTTATTATCTTATTGAGAATGATGGCAGCAAAAAAGATAACAATGATCCGTACGCCGTGCGACATTGCCCATGGTAAAATAAAGCTTGACCATTTTGTAAGACTGTCTTTCATAAGTATTTAATTAATAAGATGACTACCCTATGTTGGTTTAGATAAATGTATGCTGGGGAGTTAAAAGTATAACAATGCTTAAAGAGATTAATAGCAAATCAACAACAGCAAGTAAAACTGGTATCGCCGCATACTGTTCAAATTGACTGAGGTCATACCAAATGAAGTTTTAAGAATGCAGATCAATGAAAGGCTATATCATTTGATAAATGGTTTACAATGTATATTTTTAAAGCATTGCATAACTTACACAAAAGCAATACAGAGGGAAAATATGAACAAGCTATTTGCAGGAGATTTGGACAGGACACAAATTATAAATAATCTCTTACTCATTCCCAAGGCAGAAAGGAATGCACAATGGCGTGAAAAATTTTTAAATAATGTGATTGACGCTAAGTTTTCATGCGGTGACCCACAGATATTAAAAGGACCGGATGGCTATTATTATTTAAATTTGTTATTCCCCGAAACCCACGGCCAAACTTCCACTGTGGTCATTAGACAATTGATGGACGATTTGATCGACAGAGGAATTGGCGCCGCCATCAATCCTCACCAAAACCCAGATTGGGTGTTTACGAGCGGAGATATTTTAAATTATAAATTGAACAGTGAATTTTATACGGCGACGCCGAATTTTGACCTTGAAAAGGAGGAAGTAATTCAAAAGGAGGAAGAAGTATTGGTTGGGCAACCTTCGGAGGTTTACCTACCGCTTCCAGCTAGGAATTCTATTAGAAATTTTTTGCTGCAATTGAATATTGAAAATCCAAAGATTCTTTTACTGGCAAGGACAAAGCCGCAGGGAATGTTGCAGGAGTTAGCTTTTAATATTACCAGAAGTGATTTTGACGAAGATAAAGACTTTGACTATGCGATGCAGAGCGTCTCTTGGTTTCTGCCTTCCCATTACACCGTTATCTCGCTTTCTATGGATAGTAATGTGGGCGATTCCTTCATGCCTCTTTAGATTTTATTTAGAGTTGGACGTATAGATCAAGTGCCGGTTGGTTACCTATCATATAAAAATCGACCTGTTTGAAATAGATTTATGAGACACATCCTTTATCTCTTTTTATTTGCAATACTTATCTCTTGTACAAAAGATAGTAAAAAGGTTTACTCCTTAATTGTCAATAAACATTGGGTGTCGACCGC
>DASVUU010000243.1:0-1590 GCA_036386935.1 Cytophagaceae bacterium
TCTTGAACTTTACTTTCTAAGGAGAAGGGTCTGCAATCATTGATGCATATCATTCCTACTACCTCACCATGGAGCAATGCTATTATGTATTTATTATTATTATGAAATCTGTCTATTAAAGCTTTTTCTTCATTGATCTGGTGTTGTGGAATTTCCTCAACAAAAGTCGCATAATTCAAACTAAATATTTGAGAGAATTCTTCTTCTTGATAGGCTAATTTAACAATAACATCCATGAATTTTATTAGAAGTTTATGATATGCGGGAGAGGTAACCTTAATAACTTCGCTTTGATGCTCAAAATATCAACACGTCTTTACCCTCTATATCCGATATACTTTACTTTGATGCATTAATAAGATCGAAATTCTTCATATACATAAAGTACCAATCCTCGATAAAATATCAATATACTAAATTACAGAAAATAGGTAAATAAAAAGATATGTCATGCGGGCATTGATCTAATCTACAATGGATGTGCTTCTCCCTTCTCAGTGACCTGTCCCCTGACAGGCCGCTCTTATGAAGCAGTATAAATGTTTAGCATCTTTATCTTTTCATTACCTTTAAACCAGTAAATAACTTTCGTTTTATTCATGCCAATTGAGAAAATAAGTATCAAACACGTGCGAAATCTCCGCATGGTATTGAATGAGGTATACTTTTGGAAAGACAAAATTAAAGAATTGAAGAACTTGTTTGTCGAAGATGAGTATAATCAGAGTATAATTGACCCGTTGCAATGGCAAGTGAACATTTCGAAAATAGATTTGTGACAATGCAACACCATACTTACTTTGGGAATGGTTTTGTGTCAGTTTTTATATCACTGACAAAGATGATTCACACATTGCCAGTAGAGATTCTGACCGTATTGATCGTCCGTCTGAGGGCAGACCATGGGTTAGCTGATAGTTTGAGCTTGAAACAATTTGGAATATGGAATCGCAAATTTAATAAATAACCGTTACTTGGTCAAATGAAACACTGCACAATCATAATATTATTTTTTTTGGTATCGACTGTTTTTGGACAAGTTAAAGACCGGCGAGCAGAGGTTGATATTCAAGGACGAGTGAATGAAATTTCTGTTTCCCCTGATGAAAAAATTTGGTTAGTGACCGCAATAGGTAAAACTTACTTCACTGACGATATCGACTCAAATTGGCATGACGGCCCACCACTTTTTCAGTCAAACGATGAGGATGGCTTCGGAGGCCCAAACCTAGAAAGAATATCCTTTTTCAATAAAGATACAGCAATACTGACTGGTTACATTTCGCTAAGCAAAGATAGCTCAAGGAAAAACGGCTATTACCTTACAAAAGACGGTGGCAAAACTTGGAAACTACTTGACTACGGTGGTGATTCGTGGATTTACGCAATCCATTCAGACAAAAGTGGAAACGCTTGGATGGGAGGGTTACAAAAGGAACTTTACTATTCAAACAACTATGGACAGAGTTGGAGAACGATAAAATTGAATTACAAATCTTCTGATAGAACATATGGCATAAATATGAGCAATTCAAAAAGTGGGATTGCAAGTTCAGACCATAACGAAATAATTACAACGGAGGACAATTG
>DASVUU010000244.1:0-9483 GCA_036386935.1 Cytophagaceae bacterium
AAACTTCTGATAAAGCTATGGGCTAACTGCTTGATACAATTAGATGAATGTGATTACTCATTATACACCAAGCATGTATGTTCAAGCCTTTATTCTGTTGACAATAGCCAAGACTTTCTACGATAATGTCGGAGTATATGGAGCGAGCAAAAACGTCGACCCATTCTACTACTGCAAAGGTTAGAAAATGAATAGCATATTGGTCCCTAATTTAATAACCTGCATCTGCCATAATAAAATGAATATATCCTAAATATTTGGTTACACAAACCGTGTCGGAGACACTAATTTTCATTTATGATCCGTAGTCGAAGACTACGGATAGAGGGGTCTTGCTCATACACTTACCTATAGAATAGTTACCTATTGCTTTTCATCTTCAAAAATTCAAAAATAATGAGATGGAATTCGTCCTTTTGCGGTTGCAAAAGTTTAAATTTAATTTCAATCAAGGCCACTAATTTTTGGAGCACAGCTATGAAATCTCTCCCTTCTACTAGTACTTGGAATAGAGGTACAATTAAATTTAAACGCACTTGAGGATTTATAGGCGAATTTAAGAGTTTGTATATAAAGTCACTTGCAACATAAATTGAAGAATCTTCTGAACTTATAGAAAACCCTAATGATTTAATTGCTAGATCAAAAGGGTAAATTGCTAGGTAGCCAGCTATATCTGCGCA
This sequence comes from Cytophagaceae bacterium, assembly GCA_036386935.1. Taxonomy (GTDB): domain Bacteria; phylum Bacteroidota; class Bacteroidia; order Cytophagales; family Cytophagaceae; genus DASVUU01. The sequence continues at coordinate 684 of DASVUU010000244.1, forward strand.
TTTTATTAGTATATCTCCGCTTACAGGTAGATATTTAATTCCCATTTTTATTAATCTGGCCACTTCCTCATTAAATGATTCCAGGCTGATTGTCTTTTTTTCGAGAAGATAAGTTAATATCACATAAATAGGTAATCCCTTCACTTTAAAATCGTTTAAAGCAAGTACTCTTAGGCTTTCTTCCTCTGCTAAAAATATAAAGTTATGCTCCTTTGCTATAAGGATCGAATCAATAAACGCACTTCCTATAGTGTTATCAAACTGGACCTTCTTAGAGACATTCATTGTCAGAGCCTCGTTGCATGGCAATACCGTGCAATTGCTTTTGACCCAATCCAGCAAGGCCTCATAATGTTTTCTATTACTCTCTATTGTCTCTTTTGTGACACGATCCTTAAAATATTCACCATTGACCTTACCAACGGTTATAAACCCCTCAGAACTCAATCCCTTATACTCCGTCACCAATTCATTGATACATTCAATTGAAGATCTAGCTAAGGCTTTTTTGTTTGGAAGCATTTCAAGTAGTTCCAGCCTTTTTATTGATGCCAAAGTTAGAAGACTTACAAGATCGATAATTATACCTGCCATATTATCTAGGAGCAAATGACCAGCCTGAAACTCTGTATGTACTGAGCTTATTGAATAGATTCCGGAATCAGGATGTCCAAAAACTGTAGACCAAAATTCTATCGCAGTTTTTCCGCTAAGTTGTGCACAAGCTCCAATGGTAAAATTTTCTTGATTATAATACCTATAAATCTCCTTATTAACATTTTCGCTTTGATCCAGAATATCAAAAAGGGGCTTCAAATCTTGTTTAATGTCTCCGGTAGACCCTTGGTTGAAAACCCTAAAACCCTGAATATCGACAAACTTAGTTTTTAAAAGCTCAATGCTTTCGCGAAAGGCATAAAGGTATTTGCTTACAATAGATATCACTTCAAACTTCTGCTGATCACCAAAGCTTCTATGAAATCCTACGACGAAGCCCACTCTGTTGCCAATCAATGATTTTGCAAGGGGATCGGTTGCCAATAATTCATTCTTAGATAGATTTTCAGCTTCATCGAAAATATAATATGTCAGAAGCTCTCCTAAGTCATCTTGAACTGTAATGACAGTGTCTATGCCAACTACGTGAATTGGCTTTTGGTAGTCAAATAGTGATCTGTATTGGGACATTAAACCAATGTATTTTAAATGCCCATCACCGTTATTTAAAAACTTTCTTCTAGTTTTAAATGCAATGTCCAAACCTCTTTGTAATTCCCCCACCGAGAAATTTAAGGACGCCAATTGATATAATATCTCCATTGGTAAATCACCGAGAACTTTCAACCTTGCTAATATTCTTTTTACTCTGGAGGTGTCGCTGTTCCGAGCATAAATAATAGCTAATCTAATCTGAATACGTTGATCATCAGGATAAACTTCAAGATACTCTTCACAAACCTTAATGGCCTGCGCTAGGTCGCCTATCGACTCATAGATGGAGCTTTGCATTTCGGCAATACAATCTATCGGACCTATATGTGACCTCATAGATTGACATAACTTCAAGGCTTTTCCATTTTCACCGGCATCGAAATATAATTTAAGTAATGTCCTACTTAATTCACTATAGATATTTTGATCAGTGATGCTTTCCAAAATCTCAATGGCGATGATATAATCATTGTTCCTTGCAAACTCATTAGATAATTCGTATAAATCGACCTGACTAGATTTAGGCGTCACTTTTAGATACGCTTTATTTAAAAAAGAAACCGCGTCTTGGTGATTTCCCAAGATATGGCAAACCTTAGACGCATCTATGTATCCTCTTAAATAATCAGGTTGAGCTTCAATGATTGTAGTGCTTACTTTTTTAGCTTCATCAAAATTATTGATTGCTATGTATGCAAATATCAAGGTACTTAGAGCGTGTTCCTTAATCTTTTCATAAGGGGTTTTCTTTAGAACCGCCTTAATCCTGTCGATTGCATGATTAAATTCCTTCTTTTTATATAATACTTCAGCTTCGAAGAGGTCAATATCAAATTCTTCTTCGTACTCCGACTTCAAATTTCTTAGTTGATCCAATAAACTAAGCGAATAATCAAGTTTGTCTAGTTCATAAGCAAGGATGGCTAGATGCTTTATTGTAAAATAATTATCCCCTTCTATAGCAGCTGCAAGCTTAAAATCGTCAAATGCTCCTTCAAAATCCTTAAGATATTTTTTTGCTACACCTCTGTTTAATAGAATCCAGGCTCTAGACTTGCATAAATCAGAATCTTTAAATTCTAACCAAGACTGAGTAAGTAATTCTATACAATAATTTATTTTGTTTTTTGATTCAATATTAACCTGCCCAGTCAATATATTGAAAGGATTAGTTATTGACTCAAGAATTGTGGTCGCCAATCTTGCCGTAAGATCACCTTTGTTCTTTACTGCGGTCTCCACTGCATTTTGTAGCCAATATATTGCTGTATTAAAGTCCCCCTTATAACTAGATAATACTCCAATTGCATAAGAAATTTCTTGGGTGTCAAGTAACTCCTTCGGAATTTGATTTAACAGATCATCAAAGGTTTGATTATCTTTTTCAAGATTAATTAAAGCGAGATAGGCATTTGGATCCTTTGGGTTTTTAGCTAATGCCTCTCCAATACTTTTTCGGGCTTCCTGACTCTTACCTTGGATCGAATATCCTAGTGCAGCAAGTCCACACGCTTTTCCGTTTTCCGGATCGTATGTGCCAGCTTCAATAAAACAAGATGCGGCTTCATCATAACTGCCCAGCTCTAAGTGACATATTCCAAGGTTAGCAATCAATTTGTACTTCTCGTGTCCATTGAGCCTATCCCAATTATCCCTTCTAAAATCCGCTAATAGCTCCAAAGCAGCTATATGCCTATTGTTAGCTATTAAGACTGAGGTTGATTCAATTTGTCGGAGGAAGCCACTTGTCTGTGTCGACAGGCTTGCTTCTTGGCTTGTTGGTGATATAACGGAATATATGGCCTCTAACATTTTACTCTGTGCATGTTGATTCTTAATAATTTCCGTTGTGTCGTCTTTAATACTTTTTAGATCGTTGAAAATATTAAGCAGTGTTGCCTCTTTAACAATTAATGGTTCCGAAAATCTCCGTTCATGCTGTTGCTTGATATCTCGAAGTTTTGAAGCAGAAAATCTTTCAATATTGTTGGTCTGAACGTGATGTCTATAACAGAGCAGAACAAGATTTTCATATTGTCGTCTTTTCTCGTTGTTCAAATTCTCGTTAAAGCGTCCACCAGGTAAGGCGTCCTCAATATGACACACTTGAGCGACAAAATTATTCTCATCATCAATCAAGATATGATTACAGTCCGGGAAAGCGCACTGGTTCCCTGATTTTGCAAGCAAAGCACGCAAAGTCTTAATTGTAGGAGCTAATCTTTTAGGCTTTTCTTTCATGCTCTTTAATGTGACCGCCATTTATTTAGTTCACTATAGCTTCGATTAACATCAATACCTTCAATGTTTCTTTTGAACTACTACTACTACTACTACTACTACTACTACTACTACAGTTTTTCATCGGCCTGGTGACATTTTATGATAGGAAATTTATACCACAATTCGTGTCCCAGAAACTAATTTTTATTCATAAACCGTTATCTAAAAAAAAACACTAGGAATAGTGAGGGTCGTCTTTTTCTATTCTTGACGGTCCGTTTTTATGTAACCAAGTATATAAGCGTCTTTGTTTAGTATTCTATAATCTACAGTTGTCCAAATGTCAACAATGATAGATGTTTTTATGAGCAACAATGCTTCTTCCTCAGTGAGAGTTCCTCCTTCTTCAAGAGTTGTCCATTTTGTATAATTTTCAGCCAATCTGCTTCGCGCAATTTCGTCACTTACCAATTGAACATCTACTGTCAATTCGTTTTCAAACCAGTCGTCATTCGTTTTATAAAGTTGTTGAAACGCTTCACCTAAATTGCAAACCAAAATAAAGTTGTTTAAGGATTCGCTGAAAGAATTGTAAACGGGGATTCCGTCAAATGTTCCAATACAAAAACTTTTTAGATCATTCTCAGGGATTGGATTGTTCACCTTTGATTTAAAAAGCTCACTTTTCAAGAATTTCTCATCTCTGTAAGTGTATTTGGAGGAAATAAGGATAAAGTTTGGAACTGTTTCTTTGGTTTTTAATTCATAGATGGATTTGTTTAATGCGTCCAAAATACTTGAAGAGCTAACTGTGTTGTGATCTGATTGGCGAATAACGCTTAAGAAATAATTGTCCTCCCATCGTCCAATTTCACCCCCCATTCTATCCTCACCATAAATTTGTTGATGGCTTTCTTCTGTAAACATCATTTTTGCTTTTTCAAAAAATAAGCTTTGACCTATTTGCTGGAGTTTTATCTCTTGGTCATTAACGTTTATTGCGTTACCAAAATGTTTAAATGTTCTGTGTATTCTCGCTTGAGATTTCCAAGCATTTCCAATCTTTCTTCTAAAATTTTCAACATAAGGTTGATATAACGGTGCTAGTGCTATTTCCCTATCTGAGTTTGTAACACTCTTTCTTTTCACCATAGCAAAATCCTCTAAAATTTCAGCGGATTTTGCTTTAAAGGTTCCGATATTATCAACTGAAAGAATATTTTTCCATCTTTCAAAGTTCTCTTCAAAATACTTTGAGTATTGCTTTAGATCATCTAATAAAAACCTTGCTTGAGAAATATCTTCAGAATCTAGTTCGCTGAGGTTTACAAAAAATCTTTTTTCTCTTATCTGATCTGCAAAAAATCCCGATGTCATCCATTGATTCGGCTGTGGTGGGGAATAAACTTTTCCGGATTGTCGCTCTAGGTAATCCCATTCACCCCAACCCATATAAGAGCGATGTTGGCCTCTAAAAAACAGAATATCATTTAATAAGTCTTCAGTATCTGTATATGGTACTTGGATTCGTTCAAGAAACATTAAAGCTGTATTCTCATCTATCTTTTCCACTCGATATAGAAAAAAAACCCAATATCTGATTCCAAGAAGAACGTGTCTCTTGTAGTTATCGAACTGTTTCAGAAGTTTTAATTCATCTTTCTTTGCTTTAATAATTTCGTCATTTTGGCTGTTTAAGTTTTGCTTTATTAAATCTCCAATTTCCCATTTCAACTGATATTGATTGTTATCGTTTTCTTCAGAAATCTGTTCAAACTCGTTTATTGCAAAACTAAACTGATTTATTTCCCCGTCCTTTACAATCAAATAAAACAATCTACTAAATCCGTAAAAAGCCCAATAGTAAAATATATTGGCATTTTTTCTATCAACAAAGCTTCTCTTGGTTCTAAAAGCGAAATTAATGTCAAACCAAATTGTTTCTTTTAAATGTCGGGCGGCTTCTTCTGAACAAAATTTATGAATTTCGGAAAACCCTGGATTTCGTTTTGCTTTTCCGTAAGACATGCTGTAGTAATATGCAGGAAAGGAAATGTACTTCTGAAAGTGTTTTATTGAATTGTTGCGAACGCTCATTTGTAAAACGTGGCGAACAAACGATTTAAGTACACTAAAGGACTCAATACTATTTTTACTGATAGCCTTGTCAATAGCTCTCCAAATATTTGAATCAATGCCCTCTGTGATGTCTGTATTATCACCAAATAATTTCATTGTTGATTTTGCATTTGAAGTTCGTATAATCTAAGGTAAGATTCCAAAATTTGTTCCATACTTCGATAATCGTCTTCTTCGCTTAATCGATCAAATTTATTATCGTAAAATTTACGCATAGCGAAATTGTCTTTTTGTCTATTGGGAATTCTCTTGAAGACAAAAGTATTAAGAAGCTTGGATTTTTCTTTCTTTGTATTTGCGTTACTCGGTACCCAAACTAAATTGTCAGTATTTCTAACAATTCTGTCCAAACTTAATTTAACATATAACACTTCTTCTAGAGTGTTTCTGCTTTTAATAAATTTTGAAAGTAAATCTAAATTCACATCATATACGGATAGTTCTTTTTGTTCCTTTTCATTTTCTAACGTTGTCGCGTCAACTTCAACAATTTGATTGATAATTCCTAACGAACGACTCCAATCGTATTCTTTGGCTTTATTATCTTTCATTATCGAAACGAATATTTTTTCACTATGCTTATGGAGTAATATTTGTTTCAAGTTGTGCTTTGCTTCAATAAGCAATTCTTCATCAAGCATTTTATCAATCTCCTTTTCATTGGAGAATAACAATACCTTTCTAAAGAGCATTCCAATTAAAATTAAAATTAGAATCACAAAATATGTTCCCGCTAAAACCACTCGTGTGAACCCAAAGGGAGGAAGAGTATCTCTTAGAGTAGAAATTGCTATGAATATCCCTATCACTGATAGAGTCAAATAAATAATGGGGTAAAGCAATGACTTTTTAAAAAGTAGTCCATAAACTAGTGGGGACTTTACGGCAAGATTATTAAGTATAAATCCAACAACAACTAGAGTTATACTAACAATAGCGGCAATGTTAGTTGTTCGTTGGTCAACTATATAAATTGCCGTTTTGTGGTCGAGTTCTAAGAAATTAAGGAAATCAAAACTGATTAGAGGACTAATTAAAAATAATGTCAAAACAAATATAAAAATAAACCACCATTGATCGCTCGCAGTGACAAAGTTTTTAAATCGTCTAAAAAAAGACATGTGAGTTGGCTCACACAACTCCTTATGATTTTCCTTTAGATAAGTAATCGTCCTATGTCGTAACCATTGTTTGTTTGCCCTTAATATTTTCATTTTATCATCTGTAAATTTTGATGTATAGCTATTTAGATTTGACAATTTATGTGCATTTTCGTCGAAAGCAACAACCAAAAAATATTAATCATCAAACCCGTATGTACTATTTTACCACGATAGGGAATATTAAATGCACAACAACTAGTTGAATTCTACTAGGCGTGAAAATCCGTATACGCGGAATGAGCAAGTAAGATGCCGACCTTAATAACAAATTCAAATTGAACCAAAAGTAAATTTGATTTAATTTAGGGAGCAAGAGTGATCATGCCTGTAAGTAATATTTTCGGCAATATTCAAATTCTAAGCGAACATTATTCGACCAAACACAGGTCTCCAATAGAAGTGTGTAATGGTATAAGAATAGCGGTCTCCCGCGCCCCGGATAGAAGCCTTAGCCCACAGGTCCCTGCAGTTGTCGGGATCGAGGACTACAAGCGCATAGCCGGACAAGGCGCCCAACGTATTCATCCTATTACAATATTTAACCCTTAAATCGCTTTTACAACAGAGCACCTGTTCTCCTAACGTTTCCCTTCAAAAAATAAAACACCTCCCCTACAACAAGTTCCGTTATTGGCCTTGCTGAAATATTCTTTCAGGGCTTTCTCGCCGAAATCATAAAACACGACCGTACTAAAAAATCTTCTTTCGCAGACCATGGCTGTATAGCGAAGAACTATAACTGTCAGACTCCCTTCAACCGCTTAAATGCTTCCACGTCACCTTCCGTATCAATATCAAATGCCCCTTCCGGAAATTGAACGGTTTTAACCAAGCTGTAATTGCTTTCAATGATTGACTTTGCGCCATGTGCATCCTCCAATTTTAAAATTAGGTCAAAAAGAGATTTATAAAATAAGGCGGGAACGCCCACGGTGGAAGCATAAGTGGATGCGATTATCTTCATTTCCGTTGACTCAAATTCTTGAATTAAACGATGTAGATAATCTTCGGAAACTAGTGGTTGATCGCATACCATAATGATCGCTGCATCAATGTCCGGGCTTTCTGTGAGTAAGTGTTTCAGCCCGGTTTTAATTGAACTCCCAATGCCATTTTTCCAATCATTATTGACTACTTCTTTAACAGGTAGGTCTGAAATTGCACGTTGGTGTACTTCTGGCTCACAACCCAGAACAACTACCGTATGCGCTCCAGTACAGCCATAGGCAGCACCAACAGACTTTCTTAAGAGTGTTTCTTCATTGACCCTAAGCAATTGCTTAGACCGACCTAGTCTTGACGAAGACCCTGCAGCCAATACGATGGAACCTATTTTTGATGTCACGGTTATTTACTTTCTCGAATGGCGCTTATATTAATTTATCTGCTGTAATTGGCAATGACCTAATTCTTTTACCCGTCGCATTGAAAACGGCATTTGCAATAGCTGGCGCCATTCCCACAAGTGCAATCTCACCCAATCCCTTTGACCCGATGGGATTGATGTGTGGGTCTTTTTGGTCAACAAACAGCACGTCCACTCTAGGAATATCGGCATTGACCGGCACGTGATAGTCTCCTAAATTATTATTGATCGGTCGTCCAAAGCGATGATCTACCACAAGGTCCTCCATCAAGGCCATTCCGATGCCTCCTACTGCACCACCAATCATCTGGCTTTCGGCTGTTTTGTGACTAATAATAGTACCCGCATCTGCACAAGAAACAACATGATCTATTTTGATCCTTCCCAAACTTGTATGAACCCTAAGCTTCACAAAGTGCACCGAGAAGGAATAACTTGAATAGGGCAATTCTTTTCCTTTCGACTCTTTGGTGAGCTCTATGTTGGTCAAGTAATTTTCAGCAAAAAGCTGTTTGTAGCTTGTCTTCACAGAACCATTTGCCTTGAGAGAAATTCCAGTTTGTGAAAATAAGAGGTCATCCGCTTTGAGACCACCTGCTTTATAGAATGCAGACCCTTCTTTACTTACCAGAGTAGTGATCTGTTCCTTTAATCCTAGGCACACATCATGTACCGCAGAACCCACAGTTGCGGTAAC
>DASVUU010000245.1:0-4300 GCA_036386935.1 Cytophagaceae bacterium
CTGAAAGGTTTGAAGTATGTGCATAATTTCTTGCTGCTTCCCACAACGTCCTCCACGAGTCTGTTCCAAATCCCGGTAACCTGTTTACATTTTCAAGTTCAGCTCTTGCAATTTGGTATGCTTGATTTACTGTCTCAAAACTAAGTCTTTTTTCTCTAATTTCATTTATGCTTTGATCGTTAAATAGTTCTTCAATTTTTCCAATTTGTTGTAAAAAACCGTTAATTCGTGCCTTCTGATTTGCTAAGTTTGTGATGTTTTGTTGAGGGTTTTGTGCAGTTGCGAAGTTAGTAAGTAGTTGTTTTCTTTGTGCGTTGGCTTGAGTAAATTGAGTATTTGCATCAACAAAGCTACGTTCTAATCTCTCTATGGTACCATACCATTGCGCTACATTCGTTTGGATCAAACTAGATGGCAATGCTGGTTTCACAGTATTATATGAAGTGAGTTCCAAAGCAAGTTCTTTTTGAATACACCCGAATGCTGAAATCAATTTTTCTAGGACATCAATTCCTACAGGTTTATATTCTGTCGGGTTTTCATTGTTGATGTAAATATCTCCGCAGTCATTATCGAAAACAAAGAATGAATTAAGGATAGGATTACTTAGGCTATTTTCAGTCCAAGTAAAGGAAAGGTTTGCGCCATTGTCCTCTACAACAAAATCAACTTGTTGTTGGTTTATTGATGGAACGAAAACATTTTTTTTTAGTGTTACACTTGGACTTCTACTCCAACAGAGTTTTCTTAAAATGCGTGAATAGCTTGATTTACCAGAGCCGTTATTACCATACACAACGGTCAAACCAGTATTTGAAAATTGCAAACTAGCTTGACTGTACAAGGCACAAATGTTTACTGGGTCACTAAGACTTATTAGTTTGGGAAAATTTCCGCTTGCCGTAGTTGTTGTCGGCAGATGGGTCAGTTCAAGCGGAATTGCACCTAAAGTTATTGTTTCGTCTCCACATTCTTTCTTCACTAGCTGAACAAGCTCGTCAATATCGTTCTGAGTCAATATTGTTGATGTAATTAATCTTCTTAAGGCATCTTGAACAAATACTTGTCGGCTTTGCGACCAATTTAAGATTTCTTTATATATCGACATTGTTTAAGTGTTTATTGGTCAATCGTCACGGGGTTCTAAGATAGCAGATCTATGCGCGATGGGTAACGGCTATTGTGCATGCTTTTGCTAGCCTTCTTTATTCTAAAAATCAAACAGAAGCCACATTGAATATAAACTATATCATGTGTGCACATTTTTTCTACTTAAACTAAAAAGCCAATTAATGCAAGCTTGTGTAGACTCATAGAAAATAATTGCATTACCTTCACTAACTTCAATTTTATCCTTATTTTCAAAATAAAAAGGACTTTTACCATGAGCTACATTATTCCTTATTTGCCATAAATTTGAAATCACTTTAAAATCATTCTCGTTCGTTTCCTTGAAAGATTCGCCACACAAATTTTTAAGATTAAAATCAATATGATCTGTAAGGTTGTTACCGGTTAAAATTTTTCCACGCTTGAATCCTTCTGTCTTCCCCATGTTAGTCCAAATAATTTCAATTATTTGATCTCTATATATCTCAATTGCCCATGTAAGGCTCAGAACCATTCTTGGATAATATTTATTTACTAAAAAATTATATGAATCGAGAATTAGTGTTTTTACTATATTAGGCTCCTCATTTAATTGTATCTTTTGTACAATATTGCTCCATATAGCCTCTGTTAAAATATCGCCACGAGGATGCGTATGAAATGGCAAACAATAAATAATCTCACTATTTTGATCTCCTCTTTCATTTGATTCAAAGTGACCGATATAAAAACCTCCAAAAAATTCTTTTGATCCGATTTCCCATTGGTTACATTCTGTTCTAATATGAGATAGTATTTGGGAAATTAAAGTTTCTACTAATTTATGTTGATCTTCATTTTTACCAATGTTCAATACATCAACCCTTAGGCAATTAGAAACATTGACTATTTCTTGATTGAATGTATCTACTTGATTTTTTAAAAATCGAATATTATTAATCTTTTTTGAAACAGAATTAAATGGTATAGTTGCGGGATCAAATTGACTCGCATTACTTTGTTGGTATTGCTTACCTAAAAATGGAGGATATAATCGAATGGTTTTATTTTGATATTTAAAAGTTTTAGTTTTTGGCATATCAAATTTTCCAAGATATATCAAAAAAGGAAAACCATATATATAACTTCTATCCATATTTTATATACTGTTCAACCTGGAAGATTCAACCTCAAACCAAAAGCGCTAGCCTAATATGTAACGTTTTAGTCTTAAATTTTCAGCTGGTCCAAATCACTATACGTAAGGTGAGATCAAAAGATACCTTTGTGTGATTAATATTCGCAAGATCAGGAATTTAATAAGATAGCTGAGCCTCATCTGCGAATTAAAAAACGACAATAAGACCCTGTAATATTTTTAAAGTAATCAAGTTATAACTACCAATTTCTAGACAAATCAATTTCAATGGCTTCAAAAGCTAATACATACCGTCAATTTTTATGCATCGCATAAGGGACAGCAACGAAAAGCCCACAGTTCTCGCTTCTTCGCGGGAACGAGGACTTGCAGTGTATGGCCCGGTCCCGACCGGAGGTCGGGATATGCCCAAAAAAAATTCCATAGAAACTACTCCCTCTTCTCCATCGCCTTTATCCTCTTAAAATCCGGCGTATAAAACAACCTCAGATCTAACGTGTGTGGATAGCTTGCATTCATCTTCAGATCTGGCGTTTGCGTGTAGTTCAAAAAGTCTTTCGGCGATTCAAAGAACTTTTCCAAAGACTTTATTGCGGGAGAGGTTTCCAAACCGCCCAATAGTATGTCCAAATTTCCAAAGCCTAGAAACTCTGCGGGCTTCCGCTTCATTTGCATTCACTGGAAGGTATCTTAACTCCCCCTCCCCGGTGAGCCACAAAATATGTACAACCTCCTACCACTTTGCCATTCCAAGTATCCAACCAATCAAAAATAAGCGGCGTTTATACCTCTCCTCCATCGGCTATCCCTTCGCAGACTAGCTAGTTCTAATATTTATTTTAAGGTATATTTACGCAAAACTTTGTCTATGAAAAAAATATTCTCAGTCTTTCTAGTAAGTCTTTTACTGTTTTCATGCGATCGATCTGCCAAAACTAGAATACTAGTATTTTCCAAAACGACCGGCTTCAGACATGAATCCATTGGGGCCGGGAAAAAGGCAATAATGGAACTCGGAGATAAAAACGGAATATTGGTCGACACGACGGAAGACGCTTCATTTTTTACCGAATCTGAACTTAAAAAGTATGCCGCTGTAGTATTTCTGAATTGCACAGGGGATCTTTTTACAGATGAACAGAAGTCAGAGTTAAAAAGGTATATACAGGCGGGCGGCGGTTTTGTGGGGATACATGGTGCCGCGGATGCAGAGCATAATTGGGATTACTATCAAAAGCTTGTAGGCGCAGAGTTTCTAGGACATCCTGCCATACAAGAAGCGAAGTTAGATGTGTTGGATCATACACACTTGTCCACTAAAGGTCTTCCTAAAGTATGGAAACGCAAAGATGAGTGGTACAACTTTAAAAATATTTATTCGAAGATTAAAGTTTTGATAAATATTGATGAGCAATCATACAATGGAGGAACCAATGGGGAAAACCATCCGATGGCTTGGGTTCATCATTTTGATGGAGGGCGGTCTTTTTATACTGCCCTAGGACACACCAATGAAAGCTATTCGGAGCCATTGTTTTTAGATCATTTATGGGGAGGGTTACAATTTGCGATCGGCGAGGGAAGTATTGATTATACAAAAGCATCGCCAGAAGAAGACAGATTTGTAAAAACTGTTTTGGCTGAAAAATTATCTGAGCCAATGAAACTAGCGGTTTCATCAGAGGGAGAATTATTTTTTGTTCAAAGGACAGGTGAGATACTGAAATACGATCCTATTAAAAAGTCTATTGTAAAAATGGGCGAACTTGCTGTTTTTGAAGGAAACGAAGACGGATTGATGGGCATAGCGCTAGATCCAAATTTTACAATCAACAGGTGGGTTTATTTATATTATTCACCTTTGCAGGGCGTACCAAGGCAACATTTATCGCGCTTTCAGCTAACGAGCGACAGACTTGATATGTCAACAGAGAAAGTGGTTCTAACCGTCCCTACGCAAAGGCAATCATGCTGTCACTCGGCGGGTGACCTGGCATTCGATGCTGAAGGGAATCTGTTAATTGCTGTTGGTGACAATACAGTAGCCTCGGA
>DASVUU010000246.1:0-1691 GCA_036386935.1 Cytophagaceae bacterium
TTACAAACTGTCCTGCTGAAGTGTAAATGTTTACTTTCACTTTTGATGCCATGTTCACAGTGTACTTAATTGTAGTGCTGGTCATGAACGGATTTGGATAAGCCATTGAAGCAACTACCGCAGGAGCGCCGATGCCTAGTCCATCATTTGGTACATCTATCGCTGTAATCACACCAGGAAAGCCACCGATTTTAAAGCCATTCCAAGGTGTTTGCTCATATGGGAATGCCACTCTGAAAGTTGTATCGTTGGTGCCAACACCAGCAGAGTAACCTAATACTCCTCCTAGTTGAGGAGTTACAGGATTCATGCTTTTTGTATAGTCATAGTCATCATACCAAAGACCAATTGCAGCTAGGACAACTCCACCTACAGCTTGTAGTTCTATAGTAGTTACATCATCTTCAAGTCTTCTACCGTTAGGGAAGCCATCCATATTGGGGATGTTTTGAAGTGTAGTGGTTGTATTAAATCTTGCATCTGTCAATCCAAGCACAGCAGCCTTTAATAAGCCCATGTTGCTGAAATCAGTACTATTTCTAGGCGTAACAGGAACAGCCATATTTAATCTTAGCATATCTCCGTCAGTGGGTATAAAGTTATTGATAAAGGGTTTTCCTGGAGATAATGGATTTCCAGGAGTTTTACCTGTTGCCAATTGATAGGGAGCCACATTGGGCACACCCATATGGAATATAGGAAGTAAGTCGACCGAACGTGGTTGGTTATCCCTTAATAAATATGTTCCAAATACTGCATCGTCAAGGGCAGTACCTTTCAATGCCGCATTTCCTTTTAATACAAACAATCCATCTTTTCCATTTCTGAAATCTACTGCACCTAACACAGTTTTTGAAGCCGTTTGAATTCTTAATTTACTGAAGGCTGGAACTGCGCCACCAAATTTACTGTCGTCCATATAAAGCGCCAATTCAGGGTTTGTAAAGAATGTATCAATTCTAGCATGATCCTCTGCATAAGGATTTCCGGCATTCCATTTGTCTTTCGATCCGATCGGGATAACGGCTTCGTTTGTTAATGGCATACCTATTCTAGATATCTGAACCCAATCTCCTGACTCAGTAACCGCTCCATCAGCACCTAATGTTCTGATTTGTGGTCTACTTGCAGAAGCCCATACACCGATTACATAATCAGGGTCAAGAATGTTCTTCTTAACACCCACTCCAGCTTTTAATAAAGAAGTAATTGGTATTTTTAAGGCAATTGTATGAACGTTATATTTGGCTAAGCCGTCTACAGCGCCTGCTCCCGCTCTTGTTTGGCCAAGGTCAAATATTCCACCAAGGTCAACAAAGAATGGGTCATCTACAGGTCCACAGAATACTTTTTCTCCTCCTGTACCTGTTGCAGGTGTTATCGCCGCTGCCATCAAAGCTTCATAACTAGTAGCTTTCAATCCTGCAGCCCCAGTGATAGAGCGAGGCCCAATGTTATTTGGCGGCACAACGCCCTTATCAACTATTACTGTTGTTGCTGTAGGTGTGATTTTCTCTAGTTTATAAGTAGTTTTCAGATTTTCCTTACCAAGTCTTATATTGAAGAAAGTGGTTGGATCTTCATTCACTTTTGAAAAAGTAAATCTGTAGGTGATATCATCTACTTTTGTAGCCGCATTGTTTTTGATGTGTATTTCATACCTAATGTTCTCACCAAATGAATAGTAATTT
>DASVUU010000247.1:0-4225 GCA_036386935.1 Cytophagaceae bacterium
TATGAGCTAGAATTCTCTAGAACGACATTGCCAGCGCCACTTAACACAAGCAAGAATTCGTTGAAAATAAGTGGCAACAATCATAGTGATGATTTATTTATGTTTATTAAACGTAAAATAACTGGGTTAAATCCTAATTCCTCATATCAGATGCGAGTTGAAATCAGTTTTGCGTCTAACGCTCCCACTAACGCTGTTGGGGTTGGTGGCGCTCCGGGAGAAGGAGTTGTATTAAAGGTAGGCGCAACAATTGTAGAGCCTTTAAAAATTGTTTCTGCAATCCCAGGAGACAATAGTTATAGAATGAATATAAATAAAGGGGCGCAGAGAAACCCTGGACCTGATATGGATACAATTGGTCATATTGGAGTTTCCGATACCACTAGGGCGTATACGTTAATAAATAGAAGCAACGCAGGTCATTTGTTTAATTTTACAACAGACTCAAATGGGGACCTATGGGTATGTATAGGGACAGAATCTGGGTTCGAGGCTAAAACTACCCTTTACTACAATCAGATAACGCTAACGTTTACAAGCTTGCTGGGGTCCGAAGATCCTAAACTGTCGCATAAAATTTCGATATACCCGAACCCCACAAGTGAATCTATAAAAGTAAAATCAAACTTGGCTTTACTAGGACAGTCCTTTACTATTTTAGACCTGTTTGGAATACCAAGGATGGAAGGCATTTTAACTTCCGAAATCTCAACTATTAACTTAAATGAATTATCAACGGGGATGTATTTTCTTAAAATCGGCGACTATAGGAAACAGGCCTTCAATGTGATAAAAAAATAGGCAGAACTTAGAGGGAATAGATTCTAGGCGTACTCCCACAATCTATTCCCTAAATTAGTTTGTCTCCCATCAAGTGCACTAAGCTTTTTAAATTCAGAATCATATCTGTTGTGAATTTCTTCCCTTGCTACAGCAATATTGGTAGACTTGCCTGGTTCTACAATTAACGATGATTATAGTTTCTCTATAGCGTCTCCCACGCCGCATATTGAGGCAACTTATGTCCAATAGACTTCCCGCTCTTTGTAATAATCTATCCCGCTAGAAGAGACATAAACAAGCGAAAAGGTGAACAATCTTTAAATATTAGGAATCTGTATAAACAATGCAGAGGCGATGTCCTAAGACCTACTTTAATAACATTGCTTGCAAAAATCTCTACTATGCTACTATCAAGATTGTCATTTTTGTAAAGCAGCCATTTATTGTGGAACTTTGCATTTCATATGAAAAAGAAAGTTGAAATACTAGCTCCTGCCAAAAATCTGTTTCAGGGGATGGCGGCAATCAATGCCGGGGCTGATGCTGTATACATAGGAGCTGATCAATTTGGTGCACGTACCAATGCAACCAACTCACTGGAGGATATTACTCAATTGGTAGAGTACGCTCATCTTTTCAAGGCAAAGGTATTTGTAGTCTTAAATACTATCTTATATGATAATGAACTTGAAGGCTGTCGAAGCTTGATTTACGAATTATATGACATTGGTGTTGATGCTTTGATTATCCAGGATATGGGCATCTTGGAAATGGACCTGCCCCCTATCGTGATCCACGCAAGCACTCAAGCAAACAACAGAGATCCAAAACATGTAAAGTTCCTGGCAGATGCTGGAATAAAGCGAGTAGTTTTAGCTAGAGAGTTGAACCTCGACCAGGTGCGGGATATCAGTGAGGCATCAGGTGTGGAATTAGAATTTTTCGTTTCTGGGGCTTTATGCGTTTCATTTAGCGGTAATTGCTACATGAGCATAGCAAACGGCGAACGAAGTGCCAACCGTGGCTCTTGCGCTCAAAATTGCAGGTTGCCCTATAATTTGATAGATGGGACTGGAAAAACCCTTATATCAAATAGTCATCTACTTTCAATAAAGGACCTGGACCTGAGCGACCAACTTCCCAATCTTATTGAAGCAGGAGTCACATCTTTTAAGATCGAAGGAAGATTAAAGGATATAGTTTATGTAAAAAATAATGTTTCTTATCTCAGAAAAAAGTTA
The DNA here is from genome assembly GCA_036386935.1 of Cytophagaceae bacterium. GTDB lineage: Bacteria > Bacteroidota > Bacteroidia > Cytophagales > Cytophagaceae > DASVUU01. Next base: position 2,025 of record DASVUU010000247.1, read on the forward strand.
GATACGTTTCTCGAATTGTCTGACAAATTTGAAAAGGCATCTTCCGGGAGGACATTTTACAAGTTCGACGCAGAGATGGACAAAAGTTTTAACAGAGGGTACACAAGTTACTTCGTGAACCACCGAAAGGAAAGCATAGGTTCATGGGAGACTCCAAAATCCCAAGGCCAGGCGATCGGCAAATTGATATCTGTCAAAGGGCAAGGATATGTAATTGAAAATTCAGAAAAGCTAAATAATGGCGACGGCCTCTATTTTCTAAATGAATCAGGCGAAGCAGATGGTGCACAAGTGAATACGATTGCGAATAACGTAGTTGTATTTAATACTTTTAAGTCCATTAAGGAAGGAACCATGATTTACCGGAACGCAGACAATGCATTCAATAAATTGGTTGAAAGAGAAGATAGTGCCATTAGAAAAATTGGGGTTCATCTAGATTTTGTCGAAACGGAAGATGGTTTTAAACTAACGGCCACAGATGAGGATGGCCACAGTTCTAGTACTATTTTTCAGTCACCAAAAGAACTGAGTAAGAAACAAGAGTCTATCATCCCGGACATTAAAAAAAACCTTTCAAAATCAGGGAATACTCCTTTTATAGTTGATACTGTTGACATAGATTTATCCGCTAACTGGTTTTTACCAATTTCAAGAATCAATGAAATACGTAGGATTGTATTAGAGCAGTTAATAGAAGTGCGGGTCAAAGGATATCATCGTGAAGAGTTCCAGATTGAGAAGACTTCCCATCCCTACCCTATTGCCGAGCTAGATTTCACACACAATGTATCTAACAAATTAGCAAGAACATTCTATCACCGCCATGGTGTTACAGACATTGAAAAAGCATTTGAATTGCAATGGGACCCAGGCAAATCTCGTGTAATGGTGACTAAATACTGCGTCAAATATGAATTGGGGAAATGTCCACGCTACCAAAGAGATACTATGGGTGAAAAACTTGTCGAACCACTAACACTAAAACACGGGGTAACAGAGTATAAGCTGAAATTCAACTGCAAGCCCTGCGAAATGGAAATATGGGAGAAGGATGCTGACTTAGTCTTTGGAGAAGACGATTGATATTATACCTGATTGCTTCGTGCAGCTAATGTAGGCGCTCCTCGCCATTTCTATTGTAGCGAGCGCAATAGGATGGTTATTCTGCTGCTTGCAATAATTCGTAAACCCAACAATACATCACGATAGGTTTAAATTTCCCTAACGGTAAGATGGGACCTATGGATCATCTCGAAGAAGGAGAAAGTTTTATTATATCTCTCGGCCTTAATTCTAACTCAATTAAATTGCCTTTTTTAGTAGATCGTTTGCGGTCCCTGATTATTTCAAAGGTCCTGCCCGGCCACGGATTTATTACCCTACACAACCCTCCCTTTTCTGATAGCACCGTTACATTTATTATTTCACCATCTTTTTTTTCTGACGAAACAAGAAAAGCTCCTACGGCTCTTAAATTTTCAAACTTCGCATCAGTACTATCCCACGAAGGGAATACGCGAATAATGCCGTCTACACTTTGCATTAAGCCTTCATTGATGGGAGCTGTCAAAGCAAAGTTTTCAACCCAAACTCCCATGCGAGCCATAAAATTGAAATCTGTTTTATAATCGGAGTATCGTCCTCCGGAAACAGAAACTTTATCTGTGCAGGACCCGTTGGGCATCAAATTATATTTAATATTTCTTTTTAATTTTGCTAAATCTAACCTACCTAATCGTGCTTCGACCATAGGGTTGAAGACTAGGTCGTTGCCTCCTTCAGTAATTACAGTATTGTAGGAGTCGTTAGCGATTTTAAGATCTTTTGGCGAGGAGTTCAAAGTAACTTGCTCTCCAGGAAAAACAGGCATCATATTCCATGGTATATTGTATATTAACTTTTTTCCATCTAGAACATCAGCCCAAACTTTCACCTCATCTTCTACACGAGTTGGGTATTCAGCAAGATTTTCCAGGGTCCTAATTAACTGCAGTTTTAAGCCGTTATCAGTTTTAAGTATCTCAGTACTTTTTATTACCGCTTCAAATAAAAATCTTACTAAAGCCAAATCTCCTATTCCATCTACATTATATTTAAAGTCCAAAGTAATGTTATATAATTCGGCAGCTACCGTAGGATAAATATGATATTTCTTGTCGTTGAGTAATGCGGGGTTCATGGCATTCTTACGAGTAATA
>DASVUU010000248.1:0-4666 GCA_036386935.1 Cytophagaceae bacterium
GAGATATCTGCACGTCGACTACACGGTCACATTGACCTATCATTCGTCAATGGCGCACTGCACATGGGCTACTAAGAATTATATTTGGCTGTCAGGTAAGTGAATTCAGCGCCTTCCGAATAGTCTAAATCTAATTCCTAAGGTAAACCATCTCAAGGCCACATAATATTCTAATTTTTTGAATAATCAGGCCCAGGTTCAATGGAATGCCACATTCGGCTCCCATAAATTAATTTCTACTTAGAAAAAATAGACGGCCAAAATTATTAATTTGCAGTAACTTGGTAGGTCGAAATGCCATACAAGTTATAACCGTTGCTATTACTCACAACAATTATTTTAAGCTATGAAGATTACTTCAAATATTTTTCTTTTTGTCCTTTTGGCCATATTCAGTTCGTGTAAAGAAGGGAAAGAAACGACTTCTAAATATCACCGCGCTATGCCCTATGAGGATAGTGACTTAATTACTTCCTTCGAATGGACGTCGCAACCTTTCCGTTATCCTGGTACCGCGTCCGACATGCATTGGTGGACGTGGGGTATTGATGATGCGATTTATGTATTGGACGATGACGGCAAAAACTTTGATGGACCTATGAATTATGCTCATGTCTTGAAGATCACGGGAATCCCACCACAACACAAAGCGGAGACTGTCACCGATTTTATGGAGATACCCTTTAGAAAGATGATGCCTGTAGACAAATTACTTCACAGGTATGTTGATGGAATTATCGCTGTAGACTCATTGCTTTATGTATCTATCTATGACTATGACTGGAACATTGAGGCTACCTTACCTTACTTCGACTCTATAAGACCCAGAATGGAACTTTTCGATCCTTACGGAGGGGTGAAAGATTCTGTGATGCTAAGAAATATGTTCTTCGCCGGAAGTTATTCGAAAAACTATGGAATTGCTGGAATTATTAAATCCACTGACCTTGGAAAGTCTTGGACAAATGTGCCAGATGCTACGACCCCACGTTTTCTAGGTCCAAAATTTGCCGGACTTACCTTTCTTAACTTCGGCAAGGGATACACTGATGCTCCTGAAACTCTTACTCCCTATGTTTATGCAATGTCTAATGATGGCAGCTGGGAAACGGGTGACCATGTTTTAATGGCAAGGGTCCATAAAGACAGCATCATCAACCGCGATGCCTGGCAATTTCTATCATCGATTTCAGAAGGAAATGTGCCCAAATGGTCTAAGTCAGAAGAGGAAAGTTTCCCTATATTTAAAGATCCAGGCCATGTAGCCCACCCTACCATATCCTATAATAAAAAATTAAAGAGGTATATTTTAGGCATCTTTAGCGATGTTGTACCACATGTGCCAAAACCTTCTAACGAAGAATGGGGCAAGTGGGATAAAGCATCAGAAATGCAATTGTATGAGAGTGAGTATCCATGGGGTCCCTGGAAGATTTTTTATAATGAAAAGCCATGGGGCGGAAATAAACATTCATGTTACCTCCCACAGATCCCAAACAAGTGGTGGAGCAATGACGGTCTATCCGGCACTCTAATGTTTGCAGGAGACTACACTGGGAATAATTTTGAATACTACGGATTAATGACTCAAAGCTTCAAAATGACTGTTAAAAAAGATTAACTTATTAACGTTATTAAGACTTATTCCGTTTTGCTAGCTTGCTTTTTAGAATCATCTTTAGCTATAGAAAATTCAATTAGGTGGGTCCAGCCATCTTTGTGTTTTTTTCTATTGCTATTGGCGTTCATCAAGGCTAGAACCTTTTGCTTGAAGCTCCATAGCGTTGCATTTCTTAATTCGATTTCATCTGCAAGGGATGCGAGGGTTGATTCATTTGTGCTCGTACTCAGACGATAAGTTACGTAAAAGGCTTTAAGAATTGGAAATTTCAATTTTTGAAAGAGAGTATTGTTGGTGACAGACTCTAGGTACTTACATTTACCGCATCGAATTGATAATCTCTCCCAATTTGGACTGACTTCATTGCCACAACGTTTGCAAAAAATAGGCTTATTTTTTTTCCATTTTAGTTGTGCTAGATACTTGAAGCACGCTTCATCATCTGGAAAAATTTTTTGAAAGTCACTAAAATTCATAAGCTTCTGGAAGATCCTAGCCTCATTGGCGTTGTTCACTTCTAGTTTTAGCTCAATATTGTGGTTTTTAAGGATTTCATTCATTCTCTCAATTTGAGCATTCCTCGTTTCAATTTCCTGTTTCTGTTCTTGGACAAGCCTTGTCCTCTCCTCAACCTTTATTTCTAGTTGTTTATTCAGATCGTCTTTCAACCTTTCACTTTCCCTCAAGCTCTCTAACACTTTTGCTGATGCTAAATCATGTTCCCGTTTCAGAAAATGGGATCTATAGGCCATGCTTATAGCGAAAACAACCACTTCAATTCCGGAGGTTTTCAAAAAAACATCGAAATTTCTCCAATTCCCACCTACAAAAATCTTAATAAAACTGTCGATTTGAGGGATAAGAAGAACATTGCCAATAAGTATCAGACTAAGACTACAGGCTGCTAGGATACGGGGTTTAATGTACTTATCAGATGTTTTTACTATTAACCCGAGCAGAACTAACTGCATTAGAGCGTCGGATATTTGAATGTACAAATGTATAGTGTCACTAAATGGGAAAATTATTTGGTACAAAAATATGAGTGAACGAATCGCGGCTAAAGTGTATATCACTAAATAGAACCGTTTGGATCTCCTATAGAATTTTAAAAATTCGTAGAAGTATAGAAGTATAGCAAAACTTAAGATTGTGTAACCAATTGTATATAGAAGATAGATAGATCTTAAATTATCAAATTCATAAAATTTATTTGCATAATTGAAAATAAATCCACTATACACCAACCGCGAAAAAACCAGCATTGCGGAGAAGATGGCATAATAGAGATATAATTTGTCTCTTAAGAATAGGAAGTAGATAAAGCTGAAAAGCGCCGCGAGAAAACTTATCCCCATTAAAAAATACTCTGTAGAGGTCAGCTGAATTTCCTGATGGATAATAGAACTTACTTCATGGACTGAAAAGAAAAAGGAATATCCATCAAAAGACTCGACATGTAAGTAGCAAGTGGTCGGCCCGTTTGTCCTAGGCAATTGTAGATAAAGGGTAGGCAAAAAGAGATTCCTTTGGTCGAAATCTAAGGAGACCCCACTTTGGTAATGATGTAGGCTGTCACCAGTTTTGAAATATAAGTTTAGTGAATTGTGCAAGATATAAGGTGATGCTAAGTAATATACCTTCTCTGATTCTTTTTTTTGATATACAAAACGCAGCCAATAGGTTTTCCTAGTTTTAGGTATTGGACTTGTAGTATATTTTTCAAAGGGAAGCCATTGTAAAGTCCTTACTTCATCAATGGTATAGCTTCTTTTCTCCTCCTTTAATATTTCAACATCTATAAATTCATTAGCCCAAAGTGATCCATTTCCAATTATAGTGATCATCACCCCAATCAATAGACACACTAACTCTATCTTATTCCTATAAATTTTCTTGCTCATTAAAAATATATTTTCGTGTCTTTTAGACGTACGTTGCCCCAGTTTGAATAGTTTTCTAGATCATTAATAAACAGGTTGTTAATAAGATTAGTCAATCGAATATTGGGATACTCAATCGTATGAATATAATTTATAAACAATTAATTATCAACATGTTGTCTTTAAATTTTGCTTGACAAATATACTAATACTTAGTATAATTGTAATATTCCGTTATAAAATTGTATAAAATGATTAAGCCTAACATCATGGCATTTACAAGAAAGGCGTTTTGATATCTAATTACAATGTGCACCTTTCTTATTCTTAAGTGCTATACTTTATATTATCATTGGGCAATCTAGGATCCCAACGTACGAGTCCTACTGTGAATAGTCCGACACCTCAAATGGTGCTACGATGAATCCTCAGGATGTAAATTTGCGGAGACACGAAACGCGGGTTGATAAATACGAAAAATATTTCAATGAGGCACGAGGTCTAAGCATCGGAGGCGATGGCTGGCCAATCGTCGGTGTCGAACAGGAATTCGGTATTATCCAAATGATGTGTTTCCACAAATTGAAAGAAATAATGTTTTTAAAATTTAGGTTCAAAGGCACTAAGAGCCAATTGATAGGCAGAAGTATAATGGTTGTAAGAGATTAATGATAATTGTCGAAAGGCAAGATAAAAATCTATAGCTAAGGGGTTAGTTGAGTGATCAGTCAACAGTGTTTTTATAGATTTTACGCTGTTTCTTTTTTTAACGTTGAATTGATAATAAATAACTATTGGTAGACTATTTTAAAAATTTAAAAAACAAATAATAGAATTCATTATGAAAAAACATCTATATCGAAAACACTTAAGCCTTTTATCATTATGCCTTTTCTCGGCTTTGATCAATGCCTTTGGACAAACAGCCACTGTTTCCATAGACGCCACTAAAACCTATCAAAAGATAACGGGCTTTGGAAGTCATGGCTGGGTCGACGATCGCACCCTTGAATTAGAACCCGCCTTCTACCGGATCGTCGTGGACAGAGAGTATGCCGGTGAACTCGAGGAGGCAGGAAACGATAACAATGATCCCAATGTACTCAACGAGTCTGCATTTACTTGGTCTTCCGAATCGATAGACTGGGCAAAAAAGGTATAT
>DASVUU010000249.1:0-3585 GCA_036386935.1 Cytophagaceae bacterium
CTTGACGAGAAAGCCAAACATTACAATTGCGTCGACTTCATAGCCAAAGACCCTGTCTCCATTCCCCACTTATTCTCTAAACGACAAGACATAGAAATTATGGGCCTTTGGGCTGCAGTGCTTGCTTGGGGACAGAGGATCACGATTTTAAACAAGTGTCATGAGCTGATAAATTTGCTAGACAATGCGCCTTATGATTTTATTATGAATCACCGCGATGCTGATCTGAAAAGGTTCAAAACCTTTAAGCATAGAACTTTCAACGAAACTGACACGCTTTACTTTTTGGAGTTCTTTAAAACTTACTACACCAACAATTCGAGCTTAGAAACCGCTTTCCTAACTGGACATTCTAACAAGGAAGCTACCATCGAAAAAGGCCTAATAGGTTTTAGAAATACCTTCTTTTCATTGGAAGATTTCCCCGCAAGAACCATAAAACATATCTCCTCCCCTGCTAGGAACTCAGCATGTAAACGAATCAATATGTTCCTGCGATGGATGGTAAGGAAAGACAACAATGGAGTCGATTTTGGAATATGGAAAAAAATAAAACCCTCGCAACTTGTTTGCCCATGCGATGTACATGTCGACCGTGTGGCTAGAAGGTTTGGTCTTATATCAAGGAAACAAACCGATTGGCAAACTGCATTGGAATTGACTGCCAACTTAAGAAAACTCGATCCGATCGACCCAGTCAAATATGACTTCGCTTTATTTGGCATTGGCGTTGAAGAAAAGTTTAATAAGTAAAATACTTAGTTTCAGAACTTCGATATAAGTCATACCTCTCATCCTCGGCTATTTATAGCCGTTCAGAAAAAGTTTATAGCAGGTGTCAAGAAACAGATATGATGGGGGTTTTAGCAATAACCTTTTAACCGTATTTTCTTCAGTAGACCAGAAAGTAACACGCACTACACTTCAACTTTTCTTAGTTGGCTTCATATTTGCCTAGGCTGTTAAACATTTGCAATAATAAAACACTTATTATTCTTATCTTTAAGTGATATTCTTAAAATTTTCTTATGATTTATTCTAACAGAAGAGACTTTTTAAAAGCCTCGGCCTTAGGCTTAGGTGGTATTTTATTGCCTAATATACTTAAATCTGCTACTGTAAAGGACGTAGGGATTCAATTATACACCCTTAGAAATGAGATTAAAAAAGATTTAACCGGTACCCTTAAAACAGTAGCCAGCCTAGGTTACAAATATGTTGAAGGATATTATGTCGATAAGGGTCACTTTTTTGGCATGAAGCCGAAGGAGTTCAAATCGATGCTAAGCGACATGGGACTAATCATGAATAGCAATCACGTATTGTCCGGAAGATCTCAGCCAGAGGTAAAAAGCTCAATGGCAAATAACTGGGAGAAAATAGTAGATGACTTGTTGGAAGCGGGAGTAAAGTATGTCGTTTGCCCTTGGATTCCCGAAGTGGAACGGAATACCATAAATGATTATAAGAAGCTAGCAGACTACCTAAATCAAAAAGGTCAGTATTCTAAGCACAAGGGTATACAGTTGTGTTACCATGCCCATGATTTTGAATTAAAACCCCTAAAAGGTCAGATACCATATGATTTATTACTGTCAGAAACTGACAGGGCATTCGTACAGTTTGAGATGGACCTATATTGGGTGAAGAAAGCAGGCAAAGAACCTCAGGATTATTTTGAAAAATACCCTGGACGTTTTCCGCTATGGCATGTAAAAGACATGGATAAAACTGATAAACAACATTACACGGAAGTTGGGCAGGGAACGATAGACTTTAAAAAGATATTTGCCGAATCAGAAAAAGCTGGGATGAAGTACTTTTATGTCGAGCAAGACGAATGTGCAAATCACCCGTTGAAATCGGCGCAGATAAGTTACAATTACCTAAAGGGCATGGAGTATTAGACCTAGGAGATTATTTATTCTTACGGGCCATACGCTATGTGTGGCCTTTTCTATGCACTAGGACTTAGTTGCCCCTCTCTTAGTTGTTTTCTTTTTTTCAATTCCTGCTTTATCAGCATTAGCTCCCGACTGGTCTGTCCAGTCATTGCTTTGTTTTCCTGCGCGCGTCTAAAAAGATATGGCATTACAGCCTCAACAGGGCCGAAAGGAAGGTATTTGGCAACATTGTATCCTGCTTTGGCAAGATTGTATGAGATATGATCTCCCATCCCATAAAGCTGCGAAAAGTATATTCTTTCATCATCAACGGGGATATGCTTCTTATGCATTAGTTCTACTAGCAATTTTGTACTTTCCTCATTGTGTGTTCCAAGGCATAAATGAGTCATCTGGATGTTTCCAACACAGAAATCGATAGCTTCATTAAAAGCTATATCTGTCTCTGCTTTGGTTGCATAAATAGGAGACTTGTAACCTAATTCCTTTGCTCGCAAGTTTTCCTTTTCCATGTACGCACCTCTCACCAATTTCACCCCAAGAAAAAACCGATCAGTAATAGCCAGATCATAGGCTTCCTTAAGACTATCCAGCATGTCTGCCCTATACATTTGGAAGGTATTGTATACAATTGCAGTTTCCTTGTTGTACTTACTCATCATAGCCAGCACGAGGGCATCGATGGTTCCTTGTATCCAGCTTTCTTCAGCATCGATCAGGAGCCTCACATTATTCTTCCAGGCGTTCTTACATAAATGTTCTAACCGCTCTTTTATCTTATCAAAGATTTGGTTTTCCTCTAGCGAAAGAGATTCACCCAATTGTATTTTTTGCAATATCTCTGCCGAAGCGATCCCGCTCACCTTGAACACAGTGAAGGATATTGCGTTGGACTCTGCATCGAGCGTAATTAATTTATCTATTTCTCGGGCGGTATTTAAGTAGTTGGCTTCATGACTATCTCCCTCCACAGAGTAGTCAGGAATTGTAGTTATATTGTATTGTTGAAGCTCTTTTATAGTCTTTCCACATTCCTCTATTGTCTCACCTCCACAAAACTGCTTAAATAGGGTATTTTTAATAATCCTTTTTATTGGAAATCTTATCTCAAAAGCTGTTTTTACAAAATTTGTCCCTATCTTTGTTAACTGTTTCCAGTTCATTGCAGAGAACAAAAGATACATTCTCCTCAGCTCTTTATCGGATTTGGAAGCAAAAGCAACCGAAGTATCTTCGAAGGAAATTAAATTCTTATCATCCATTATTTACCGGGAAATAAGTATAGAACGCTTCTTCTTCGATATTGTTAAAATGATATTATAATAACCAATAGTATGAATGTAAACCTAAATGTGACCCCTCTTGAACAGTGGGCAAATCTAAAAAGCAAACCTCTAGTGATCGCTGGACCTTGCAGTGCGGAGACACCTGAGCAAATGATGGCTATAGCCAACGGCTTGAAAAACCTAAAAGTGGATGTTTTTAGAGCTGGTATATGGAAACCAAGAACACGTCCGAATAGCTTTGAAGGTGCTGGTCCAGAAGGTTTACAGTGGCTTGCTGATGTAAAAAAGGAAACTGGTATACCAGTAGGTACTGAAGTTGCTAATGCAAAACATGCTGAAGAAGCCTTAAAATATGGCATTGATGTTCTTTGGATAGGCGCTAGAACAACCGTAAG
>DASVUU010000250.1:0-11775 GCA_036386935.1 Cytophagaceae bacterium
AATGGAAAATACACAACTGTCTGAATTTGGGGTAATATTGCTATTCATCGTGGGAGGCTTACTCTTTTGTATACTCCTCCTATCGATCTCAAAATTCCTGAGGCTGAGCAAACCCAACCCCGAGAAGCTTTCTAGCTACGAGTGTGGCGAAGATGCCGAAGGTAATCCATGGGCTCAGCTGAACATCCGGTTTTATGTAATTGCCATTATATTCATTCTCTTTGAGGTGGAAATTGTGTTCCTATTTCCATGGGCAACAGTTTTTGGACAAAAGCACCTGATAGAAGGAACTGGGGGGCTCTGGGCATGGTTCTCAATTACAGAAGCATTTATTTTTGTAGCTATTTTAATATTGGGACTGGCCTATGTGTGGGCGAAGGGATACCTTGATTGGGTAAAACCAGAGCAAAAGACTGTCCATACAGGCTTCACTGTTCCTGAGAAGTACTACAAAGAGATTAACGATAAGTATAAAAGCACAGCGAAATAATGAAAAACGGGGCAAGTGGGATTGTAGTAACAAAACTGGATGATGTCATCAACTGGGCAAGGCTGTCTTCACTATGGCCTATGGGCTTTGGTATTGCATGCTGCGCCATAGAAATGATGTCGTCGTTTGCTTCCGGCTATGACTTGGAGCGGTTCGGGATTATGCCACGCCCTTCACCTAGGCAATCGGACGTCATTATCATTGCAGGTACGGTAACGTTTAAGCTCGCCGACCGAATAAAAAGGTTGTATGAACAAATGGCCGAACCCAGGTATGTAATTTCTATGGGCTCCTGTTCGAACTGCGGCGGTCCTTACTGGCAACATGGCTACCATGTGGTGAAAGGAGTGGACAGGATAATTCCTGTAGATATTTATGTGCCAGGCTGCCCTCCAAGACCCGAAGCACTTATTGGAGGTCTTCTGAAATTGCAAAGTAAAGTTCGCCAGGAAAAAACCATTGAAACCAGATTGCTGGACGGTCTATTGTCTAAAACTCAAAAACAAGCTGTCAGCTAAAACATGGAATTTGCAGAGGTAAAAGATTTGCTTGTTTCGAAATTTGGTGAGACAGCTGTTGTGAAAGAAAATATCGGCATATTGCAATCGGCTCTGACGGTTAGTGCTGATCTGTTGTTACGAATAATGAATGAGCTTCAGCAAAATGAAACCCTTTACTATGATACCCTATCATGTATTACAGGGATCGATAACGGTCCTCAGGCCGGAATCATGGAGGTTATTTATACTTTGTATTCTATTCCATTTAATAAGACGCTTACCATTAAGGTCGAGTTGATTAGAAACATTGACGGGGAGCCAATTCCTTCCGTTCCTTCAGTTTACTCTATTTGGCGAACCGCCAATTGGCACGAGAGGGAAATATTCGACCTCTTAGGAATTAATTTTGAAGGACACCCCGATTTGAGGCGCATTTTATTGCCCTCTGATTGGGTCGGTCATCCGTTACGAAAGGACTATAAGCTTCAAGAGTATTACCACGGAGTAAAGACTGAGTATTAATCCATTTAGATTTTTTAAAACCACCTAATTCCATGCCTACCGATCAAATACAACTTGTTTCAGCCCCAGGCAATTTGGCCAATTCGGAGCCTTCTTTTACTAAAAGGGAGAATCTGAAGTCGCACGAAATGGTCATTAATCTAGGGCCACAACATCCCTCTACCCATGGGGTACTGAGATTGGAAGTTGTGACTGATGGAGAGTTTGTTGTGGACGTTATTCCACATATCGGCTATTTACACAGATGTTTCGAGAAGCATGCAGAGAACCTTCCTTACAATCAGGTCATCCCTTTTGTAGACAGGCTCGACTATATGGCTGCTATGAATTCAGAGCACGTCTATGTGATGGGAATTGAGAAGATGTTGGGTATTGAAAAAACAATGCCCCCGCGTATTGAATACATTCGCGTGTTGGTAGCAGAGTTGAATAGACTGGCATCACATTTTGTGGCTGTCGGTACTTATGGCATGGATGTAGGTTCATTTACGCCCTTTTTATGGTTGATGAGAGATAGAGAGCACATCAACAGATTGCTGGAGTGGGTGACAGGTTCTCGTATGCTTTACAACTACATGTGGATAGGCGGACTTTACTATGACCTTCCTATAGGGTTTGAAGAGCGCTGCATCGAGTTTGTGAAGTACTTGCGCCCCAAGCTGATTGAGATGCAAAAACTCATCACTGACAATAAAATTTTTATTGAACGTACGGCTAATGTAGGTATACTTCCTTTAGATCTGGCCGTTAATTACGCGATTAGCGGGCCCATGCTAAGGGCATCCGGATTGAGACTCGATTTAAGAAAAGTAGATGCTTACTCGGTCTACCCTGAACTAGATTTTGATGTGCCAATAGGTAAAGGGGAGATGGGCACTGTGGGAGATTGCTGGGATAGAACTCAAGTGCGAGTATTAGAATGTTATGAATCCCTCAAAATAATAGATCAGTGCCTAGCGAAGCTTACTACTGATTATAAGAGGACAAGAGAGTTTAACCCACAGGCCTTAGTTCCCAAAAAGATAAGGCCTAAAGTCATGGATTTTTATGCACGAGGAGAAACACCAAAAGGGGAGCTTGGCTTCTATTTTCGACACAATACAAATTTTGACGTTCCCTTTAGATGCAAGGCACGGTCTCCATGTTTTGTAAATCTTTCTGTAATATCTGAGATTTCTAAAGGCGTAATGTTATCGGACTTAATAGCAATATTCGGATCTGTAGACGTGGTAATGGGTGAGCTTGATCGTTAGATTTATAATCAAAAATAGTTTCTTTGTGTTATAACATCATCAATAGGAAATGGCACAGATACTAACGGCAAAGCAGATCATGGAGTGGGACGAGTTTACCATCAAGGAAGAGAGGATCCACTCTATTGACCTTATGGAACGGGCATCGTCCGCTTTTGTAAAGTGGTTTCTACCTAGGTTCGACACTTCCAATTCTATCGCTATATTTTGTGGTCCTGGAAATAATGGTGGAGATGGTTTTGCCATTGCACGCCTGCTTTTTGAGAAAGACTATCACGTTTTTGTATTTGATTTTGGGTCAAAAGATCTTTCTCCTGACTGTTGGATTAACAGGGAGAGATTGGCCAATCTCATCCGAATTAACACGCTTAATAATACCGACGACCTCTCCACAATTCCTCAGACCGATGTTGTAATGGAGGCTATTTTTGGCATTGGCTTAGCTAGACCTCTAAACGGAATTTACGCTGAAGCTGTCAATCATCTGAATAAGGTAGAATCTACAAAAATTTCTGTAGACATTGCAAGCGGACTCTTCGCGGAGTCGGAAAGTCCCGCTTCAGGAATATTTCAGCCAGACTTTACGGTTACTTTTCAAATTCCTAAGCTTTCCTTATTACTTCCTCAAAATGATAAATATGTAGGCGACTTGAATATTATTGACATTGGCTTGCATCCGTCCTTTCTTGCTCAAACAATGTCTGATCGCTATTATGTGAATGTTGATTCCGTTCGTCCATTGATTAAAAAAAGGGGAAAGTTTTCTCACAAAGGAGATTTTGGAAAGTCATTGATTATAGGTGGCAGCTATGGGATGATCGGGGCAGTTCTGCTGAGTGCCAAAGCATGCTATCGCACAGGCGCTGGGCTGGTCAAGCTATTTGTACCAAAATGCGGATATATCATCGCCCAAACTTTGTTCCCTGAAGCCACCGTGGAAACGGATCAAGATGACTTTTCTATTACTTCAGTTCCTTCTTTAAATGGATATAATGCGATAGCAGTAGGCCCCGGTCTTAGCGAAGTGAAAGAAACCGAAGAGGTACTTTTTAAGATTTTCAAGGACAGCACAATGCCTATGGTTTTAGATGCAGGAGCGCTGAATTTGATCTCTCGTAATAAAGAATTGCTAGAGCTGATTCCGAAAAACTCGATATTAACACCTCATCTAAAAGAGTTTGAAAGGCTGTTTGGTAGCTTTGAAAATGACTACGAAAGGTTAGATGCCTTAAAACGGCTCGCGCAAGAGAGATCCATCTTCATAATTTTAAAGGGTGCTCATACTGTCACAGCATGCCCGGACGGTTCTTTGTATTTCAATTCGACTGGCAACCCTGGCATGGCAAAAGGCGGGAGTGGAGACGTGCTAACTGGCATCATTTGTGGATTATTGTCTCAATGCTATGAAGCTAAAAAAGCTGCGATCCTAGGAGTCTTTATGCACGGATTTGCGGGGGACAAGGCAGTGAGTAAATCGAACATTCATACAATTATTGCCAGCGACATTATTGAGAATATCAGTGAATTTTATAAAGAAATGGAGATCTAACAATGGTACCGAGCTTAGATTCTTCACCAAAAGCTTTACTTCTCCTTGCTGACAAAACGAACACAACAAAAATTAGGCTTTAACAGTAAAAATAATTTAGTAAATTGTGTTAATGTGAACCTTAGGGATCAACAGGAAAAAGTATAGTCAAATGAAATACCTAATATATGTTCTTCTAATCTTTTGCTTAACCTCCTGCCGGAAGCAATTTCCGCATGCAAGAAAAGAGCAGTCGCCGAGAACACGGTATACCAAGACAATATGCCCCTCAGGGAGGTATAAAGCTCTTTCGAAAACAAAGGAGAAAGACCTTGGACGAAAAAATTATAAATTTAGAAGGGCAGTCCCTGCAGCTGATAAGCGGGAAACTTTATTAGATGGTGACTTTGACAATGGTCACTGAAGATACTTAGGGAATAAAAAAAGCGCCGATAGCGCTTTTTTTTATTAATCTCTTTTCAAGGCTTTCTCTAAAATTCTGCACTCTGCGGCGTCCTTGGGAAAGGAATTACATCACGAATATTTCCCATTCCAGTTATAAATAGAATCAATCGCTCAAAACCTAAGCCGAATCCCGCATGTGGAGCTGTTCCAAATTTCCTAGTCTCAAGATACCACCAAATATCTTTTTCGTGTATTCCAACTTCCTTCACTCTAGACAATAGCTTGTCATAGTTTTCCTCTCGCTGTGAGCCCCCAATGATCTCTCCAATGCCAGGGAAGAGAACGTCCATTGCCTTTACCGTCTTGCCATCTTCACTAAGCTTCATGTAGAAGGCTTTAATTTTCGCTGGATAGTCAGTAAGTATAACAGGCTTTTTAAAATGTTTTTCTACCAAATATCGTTCATGCTCGGACTGTAAATCCGTTCCCCAACTTACAGGATAGTTAAATTGTCCTTTCTGGTTTGGTTTCGATCTTTCTAGAATTTCAACAGCCTGTGTGTAAGTAAGACGCTCGAAAGAATTGTTCACTACAAATTGCAGCTTCTCAATTAGCGGCATTTCACTGCGCTCTTCTTTACGCTTCTTTTCTTCTTCTTTTATGAGCCTCGTTTCTAGGAACTTAAGGTCTTCCAGGCAATTATCCAAAGCATATTGCACAAGGTATTTTAGAAATTCCTCGGCCAGGTCCATGTTGTCAACAATATCATTAAAGGCAACCTCGGGCTCTATCATCCAAAATTCGGCAAGATGTCTTGCCGTGTTAGAATTTTCCGCCCTAAAGGTTGGGCCGAAGGTATATATTTCAGAAAGGGCCAGGGCGCCTAACTCGCCTTCCAATTGTCCTGAAACAGTTAGATTTGTTTCTTTGCCAAAGAAGTCTTCTTTGTAGTTCACCGTCCCATCTTCGTTCTTAGGAGCATTCAAGGGGTCAAGGGTCGTTACTCTGAACATTTCTCCCGCGCCTTCCGCGTCAGACCCTGTCACAATAGGAGTGTGCAGGTATACGAATCCTTTATTGTTAAAAAAATTATGAACGGCGAAAGCCATCGCATGACGTATTCGAAAAATAGCTCCAAACGTATTTGTCCTTGGCCGTAAGTGAGCAATCTCTCTTAGAAATTCCAAAGAGTGTTCTTTAGGCTGTAATGGATACTTTTCAGGGTCTGCAGCTCCGTAAACTTCTATTTCAGTGGCTTGTAACTCTACGGCCTGTCCTTGTCCTTGGGACATGACCAGCTTTCCCTTTACTTTAATACAAGCACCTGTAGTAACTTGCTTCAAATCTTCATCTGAAAATAAAGTAGCATCCGCAACAACTTGCAAGCTAGCAAGGCAAGAGCCATCATTCAGCGCGATGAAACTTACATTTTTGTTTCCTCTTTTGGTTCTTACCCATCCCTTAGCAACTATTTCGCTTTCAAAATCCTGTGAACTAAAGAGGTCTTTTATTTTTATTCTTTTCATTTGTATCGTTGAAATATATCAGTTCTCCTGATTTGAGGCGCCTAAATTAACAAGAAAAATTCGGGAATGTAAATGCTAGTTTTTTTAGATAGAGTATAGATTGCAGTAAAAATTTGTGCAATCAACGTTTAACTCAACCCCACTTTTTCTTCCATCAATTGTTTCGTGTACAAATCTTTGTAAATGCCGTTTCTGGCCATCAGAACATCGTGAGTTCCTTCTTCGGCAATGATGCCGTTTTCAAGTACCATAATTTTATTCGCAAGCTTCACCGATGACACCCTATGAGAAATAATTAAGGTAGTTTTATCTTGCATAATACCCTGAAGATTGTTTAAAATGGCATTTTCAGTCTTTGTATCTACAGCAGACAAACAGTCATCAAGAATCAGAATTCTTGGGTTTCGGGCAATAGCTCGGGCGATGGATAACCTTTGTTTTTGACCTCCAGAAAGGGTAATCCCTCGTTCTCCAAGTATGGTCTCAAATCCTAGCGGGAATCCTTTGATATTATCATAAAGATCAGCATCCTTAGATGCTTGCAACATGTCGTCATTGCTCAAATTTTCGGAACCAAAGGCGATGTTGTTTTTAATTGTGTCGGAGAAAAGGAACACATCTTGAGGAACATATCCAACCTGGTTTCTTAAACTGTTTATATTGAAATCCTTTATATCATTTCCATCCACCAAAATTCTTCCATCCGTTACGTCATAAAGTCGCCCTACCAAATTCGCAATGGTGCTTTTACCAGAACCTGTTCCACCTACTATCGCTACAGATTCGCCTGCCTTTATCTCGAAAGAAACCTCCCGCAGGGCCTCTATGCCTG
Source organism: Cytophagaceae bacterium (assembly GCA_036386935.1). Classification (GTDB taxonomy): domain Bacteria; phylum Bacteroidota; class Bacteroidia; order Cytophagales; family Cytophagaceae; genus DASVUU01. The sequence continues at coordinate 7,057 of DASVUU010000250.1, forward strand.
ACTCTGGGTAAATAAAACTTACCTTGTCAAAAACAATATGGCCCTTTATTTCCACATCCAGGTTTTTATTAGAAATGATGTCTGTCTTTGTATTCAGAAATTCATTGATACGTCTTTGCGATACTTCTGCTCTCTGCACAAGACTAGTAGTCCAGCCAAGAGACGCTACTGGCCAGGTTAATTTATTTAGGTAAAATATAAATTCTGTTATGTTTCCATAAGTGATATTTCCCGCAATAACTTCCTTACCTCCGTAATAAACGATGATGATCACACTTAGTCCAGTCAGCGCGACAATTAAAGGAAAAAAGAAGGCGTTGATACTTGCCAACTTCAAAGATTTATCTTTATAAGTATTACTCTCTTCTACAAATTTTTCATAGGAGTCCTTTTCTCTCACAAAGGCTTTCAAAACCCTTATTCCAGAGAATGCTTCTTGCACATAGGTTGACATTTTAGATAAACCTTTTTGCACTTCATCCGAACGTTTGTCCATGGTGTTATGAACCAGGTAAATACTTAAGGTGAGTATGGGTAATGGGATTAAAACATAAAATGAAAGTTTCACATCTACAGAAAACATGATAGTGATTGTAATGAAGAAAAGCGCCAAAAGATTTATAAAATACATAATGGATGGCCCTAAGTACATTCTTACCTGGCTAACGTCTTCTGATATTCTATTCATGAGATCGCCCGTATTATTCTTTCTATAAAATGCTAATGGCAAGCTCTGGTAATGCGCATATATCTCATTCTTTAAGTCAAACTCTACATATCGCGACATTCCAATGATGGTTTGCCTTTGAAAATATAAAAATACTCCGCTGACGAGCGCCATGACCAAGATGGTGATACCATATCCAGCGATTTTTGTCATGAACTCATGAGAAAAATCAGCTTTGGCTGTAGGGTCAGTTATTTTACCCAGTACTTGATAGGAGCTTGTTAGGTAGTCAATGACTTCCCTGATCACTGGCCCTTGCACCGTCGAGAAAAAGTTTGACAAGATTATAAATAATATGCCCAGGCCCAACCTGATTCTGTATTTATATAAGTATTTGTTTAAATGTCGTAATGCCTTCAATGTATTCTAATTTATATCAGCCCTCTATTAACAAAGTGGGAGGATCTTTAGCTCATCACACTTACTTATATTTCATAAATAAGTTAAATGCTAGTTGCCAATTTTGATTAAGTTTCCCTCTATCATCCTATCAAATTGCAGGGAGCACAGCAAAGATTGCACCCTTAAAAATATTTATAAAGATGCAAATACCTCAGTCCTGAACAAATACATTCTTAAACCCCTTTATTATGTTTAAACTTACTATAATATTGAGTTCATTGTAAAAAAAACTATAATTTTGTTACCGTCTGGCGAAACAAAGATGAAATACCATTATTAATTAAGGTAAATTTAAACTTTGTATTGGATAGAATTTTGAGGAATAGAAATGCTGAATAGAAGATTATTAAGGGCGAAAGTAATGCAAACATTGTATGCCTTGGAGCAATCTGAGGTGTCTAACTACCATCATGCGCAGGATTTTATTAAAGAAACCTACGCTCCGGACCTTAATTCTATGGAAGTTCAGGACCCAAAAAAACTAGAAGGTAAAAGGAAATTGTCTACTCTTATTTTTGACAATCTGTATAATGATAAGGAGGCAGAGGATGGAGATGATGTAGATCTTTTGAGGACTGCACAGCATGCATTTGGGCTTTACAAAAAGCAAATGGATAAAGACTATAAGTTTTTCTCCCGCCAAATGATGGAAAACACTGAGGCCCTTTATGATCAATACCTTCACATCTTATTGTTTCCAATAGAACTTGCCGAGTATTCCATTCACGAAGAAGAAGAGCAAAAGAATAAATTAATAAAGGAAAATATTGTATTGCTCAACGAACAAAAGTTTAGAGATAATATAATAATTCAAAGCCTAAAAAATCATAAACAACTCCAGGAGTATAAAACAAGAAAAAACCTTCATTGGTCTTTCGATTTTATTAAACAGATCTATAAAACTACCTTAAGGCCAGATGAAGAGTATCTCAATTATTTGAAGAAAAAGGAAAGGGACTTTGAGGATGACAAAAACATAGTTCTTCACATCCTTAAGTCCATAGCCTTTAAAGGGGAGCTGACAAAAGCCTATTTCGAAGAGGCGGACCTAAACTGGCAGGAAAATAGAAGCATCATAAAAAGTCTGGTTCTAAAAACGATAAAGTCTATTGAAAAGGATAAGCCTGAAGAGATCTCTCTACTCGACATATCTAATAACTGGGACGAGGACAAGTTCTTTTTTCAAGAGTTGTTGCAATTGTACATAGAAAACGACAAGCAATTGGAAGGCATTGTTTCTGAGAAGACTAAAAATTGGGACATTGAAAGAATTGCGACCATAGATAAAATAATTATAAAAATGGCTACTTGCGAAATGATGAATTTCCCAAGCATTCCGGTGAAGGTTACGATCAATGAATATATAGAGCTTTCAAAATTGTACAGTACCCCAAAGAGCAAGCAATTCGTCAATGGGTTTTTGGATAAGATATCCGCGGATCTTACAAAAGCGGGGTTGATAAGAAAAAGTGGAAGAGGTTTGTTGGATAATAAGTAAGTTGTTTGTTTTATAAATGACATTTCAATTCGTAATAAATCACAAATAAATGGGCAAGTAAGTGCTCACGAAATGGGATAATAATTAATACGAATTGGAGATGCACTAAAAATCAATTCTAAACAGATGAAAAGAACAGGAAATTTTTTATTCTTTTTTTTAGGCGCACTTACTGGAGTGGCCTTTGGTATACTCTACGCCCCGGACAAAGGTTCCAATACTCGGAATAGGCTGAGTTTTCAGTTAGATAGAAATAGAGAAAAGATAAAAGAAATTATTGACCACCTCTCGTGTGATCATAACCTGCTACAGAACACTGCTCAAGAAGAAGGGCAGCGAGTTATAAACGATGCAAAGAGTAAGGCGGAGAAATTGCTAGAGGATGTGGAGTTGTTGATTGATCAAATTAAAAATAAAGAGAAAGTGGACAATGCTTAGAACTGTAACACTTATACCTGGAGATGGAATTGGGCCTGAGATCATAGATTCTGTAAAGACAATTTTTGAAGCCGCAAAAGCACCCATTACTTGGGAAGAAATTAACGCAGGACAAACCGCTCTTGAGAAAGTAGGTAAGTTAATTCCAGATGACCTTATCGAGTCAATAAAGAAAAATAAGGTAGGCTTGAAAGGTCCTATCACCACGCCTGTGGGAAAGGGTTTCAAAAGCATAAACATACAGCTAAGGCAACTTTTTGATCTTTATTCCAACATTCGCCCTAGTAAAAATATACCCGGCGTAGCTTCTTGTTATGACAATGTCGATTTGGTTCTATTCCGTGAAAACACTGAGGGACTTTATGCAGGCTTAGAATATTGGGATGAAAAACTTCAATTATCAGATTCAATCGCCAGAGTATCAAAAGTAGGGTGCGAGCGCATAGTGAGAGCTGCTTTCGAATTCGCACGAACTAGACCTCGTAAAAAAGTAACGGTTGTACATAAGGCTAATATCTTAAAAATAGCCGGAGCAACATTGTTGAATGCGGCTGCAGAAGTTGCAAAAGACTTTCCAGATGTGGAAATGGAGGACATGATCATTGACAGCATGTGTATGCAGTTGGTCATGAAGCCATGGAAGTTTGATGTAATAGTTACTACCAATTTATTTGGCGATATTCTGTCTGACCTTTGTGCAGGATTAGTAGGAGGCCTTGGCGTCGTAGCAGGCCTTAATTTAGGAAAAGAGGTCGCCCTTTTTGAGGCAGTCCATGGCTCAGCTCCTGATATTGCAGGTAAGGGCATTGCAAATCCAACTGCTGTTTTAAAATCTGCGATTATGATGTTGGAATATCTCAAGGAATTTGAAACAGCTGCGAGAATCAACACTGCTTTGGAGAAAACTTTAGCAGTAAAAGAAGAGTGTACAGGAGACCTTGGAGGGAAAGCCAATACTATTACATTCACCAATAATATCATCAAAAACCTATAGATTCTTATTCCACTTTCATTATTCATCTTATTAAGTTTTATTTGCAAATAATAAATTTGAAATCTTTAAAATGAAAAAAACCTCATTCCTTTTAGCATTAAGTTTAATAATCAGCTTCAGCTGCGATAAAAAATCAGAAAAAGAAGCTGATACACAAACAGAAACACCAGCACAAACCCAAGCGGACACTACTGCTTCAAAGCCTGAAGCGCTTCCAGGGACTACAATTGCTTTTGATGAAACAGAACATGATTTTGGCAAAATAAATGAAGGACAAGTGGCCGAACATACTTTCAAGTTCAAGAATTCTGGCACTTCCCCTTTAGTTGTTAGAAATGCCACTGCATCATGTGGCTGTACCATCCCAGAGTGGACGAAGGATCCTATTCAACCAGGTGGTGAAGGTAAGATCCTAGTGAAGTACAACAGCTCTGGAAAAGAAGGACAGATTACGAAGACTGTGAGTGTTTTTGCGAATACTAGCCCTGAAGAAACCTTACTTACTATCACAGCGAACGTCAAAAAGCTTGACTCATCAAACGGTCCTCTAAAGAAATAATTTAAGAATTTATGTATAACCTGTTTTTACAAGCATCATCCCCACAAGGCGGCGGATATATGCAACTTGCTTTTTTCGGAGGCATTATAATTGTTTTTTAT
>DASVUU010000251.1:0-3818 GCA_036386935.1 Cytophagaceae bacterium
GGTGTTCACCTCTTCCCATTCCGAACAGAGAAGTTAAGCCCCGTAGCGCCAATGGTACTGCGATGAAACGTGGGAGAGTAGGTAGTCGCCAACCTTATCACCAAAACCCTTCAAGATAAACTCTTAAAGGGTTTTTTTATGCATGTTAAGTAGATTTATCAACCATAGACCAATGTGATGTGCTTCAAGAGGCATTGACACCTGCGAGCAGCTTCTTTTTGAACCTCCCTTAAACACCAGTATGAAGAAGGTGATTCTCGCTCATCCCTCGTTAGGGGTTGCGAACCGTACATCGTTAACAACTTCGTTCAAAACTTGTGTCAATAAAATGCTTATAGGGTGCTCAACTGATCTGGCCTTCCGGAGAGTAGTCAATAGCACCGCAACTACAATAACCCATTTTGAGCAATAAGTATTAAAGCCGACCGCCTCAAGTTGGCAAAGGAAACTTTCCTTCATGAAACTTTAAAATTGTCAATTAGGCTCCACCAGATTCAGCTACTTATATACAGGAATGAACCTATTGCAATCAACTATTTATTCGTTGGCTGGCACGTAAAGCATATTTTTTAGAACTAAGTCATGTTGCGAGGTAGAGTCGCCTGGTTAGACCGATAGATACTCAATTGAGATTTGATATTAATAGTCAATGCGGCTTCTCTAAATCAACTCTATTTTCTGCTGGGGATTTAACAGTCTTCCCAGAAGCTTAGCTTATGAGAAGGTTTCAGAGATGAAGGTTAGGTATGAGCTTGTTTATTTGGGGATCCAGTTTCAAAAAGCTTCAGCAATCCATTCAGTAAAATTCATCGAGTCTTTAAAAAAGTGGCTTGAGCTACATCCAACTATAATCCACATCTCGTGGATTGGCCTTTTGATTGAAAGATGTTTTGCTTAAAAAGAGATGAACTGATTACCTATGCTTATTGAATAACAAAGCCTATTTTATGCAATACACTTTGTTATGCATAGTTTTTAATGGTAAATTCTATCGCGAAATTTAATTAAAAGTGCCTTTCTAATTTTCAAAAGCAACATCAAATATATTTTAAGAACTCCGTTCGGGTCGCGTCTTCTTTAAATTTCCCTAAGTAGTGAGAAGTCACTGTTCTGCTATTTGTATCGTTGACGCCCCTAGAGGCTACACAGAGATGAGCCGCGTCCATTACTACCGCGACATGTTCAGTTTTTAACACTTCTTTGAGTTCGTTGGCAATTTGTACAGTTAGGCGCTCTTGAACCTGAGGCCTTTTTGCGAAATATTGTACGATTCTATTTATTTTGGAGAGGCCAATAACCTTACCTGATGAAATATATGCGACATGTGCTTTGCCGATAATCGGTACAAAATGATGTTCGCAGTTCGAGTAGAACGTAATATCCTTCTCTACTAACATTTCATTATACCGATACTTATTTTCAAATAACCGAGCCTTAGGTTTATTCAGGGGATTAAGTCCACTAAAGATTTCTTCGATATACATTTTAGCCACTCGGCGTGGGGTTCCTTTCAAACTGTCATCTGTCAGGTCGAGGCCCAAGATGTGCATTATTTCAGTAAAATGTTTTTCTATTAATTCTATCTTGAGCTCGTCATCTAGCTTGAAGGCGTCCTCTCTCAAAGGAGTTTGAAATGAAGTGCTTTGGTGCCCATCCCCAATTTCGTCTTCTCCAGGATTATTAGTCAACGGGATATTCGACAAAATTTCTTTCCGTTTCATACAATACAATCTTTAATTGGTACTTAATGTCTAACCTCTCTCTAAGCAAATTCCAGATGACCCAAGCAATATTCTCCGCTGTTGGATTCAAATTTTTGAACTCTGGCACATCAAGGTTTAGATTTTTATGGTCGAATTTTGTAAGGACATTCTCCTTCACAATCTGACTTAGGATTTTTAAATCAATAACATATCCCGTGTCAGGATCAGATTCGCCGGTTATTTTTATAATTAACTCATAATTATGGCCGTGGAAATTGGCGTTGCTGCATTTACCGAAAACCTCATTATTTTTTTCTTCCGTCCAATCCTCTCTGAAAAGTCGATGCGCAGCATTGAAATGTTCCTTTCTACAAACAGTAAATAGTCGACTCACATTAATTTTTTCTTATATAACAATCAGGGAGTAAAAATGACCTAAAATATTAAAATTATTCTGCGCCGACTCCTAGATAGGTTCGAATTTTTTCCTTTTCAAACTTTATTTCCGCGTCAATCTCTCTGCTGCTTAGCGAAACGAGTATCCCCGCCAGGAATGCTAAGGGAAGGGAAATCAACGCCGGATTTTTCAGAGGAAAAATAGCTTCCTCGTATTTGAATATATCGACCCATACCGTGGGGCTAAAAATTATAAGTACGATCGCAGAAACGGCTCCAGTTATAATACTCACATAAGCCCCTTTAGTAGTAAATCTTTTCCATAAAATAGACATTATCAAGGCAGGGAAATTCGCGCTTGCTGCTATCGCAAATGCAAGGCCTACCATAAATGCGACGTTCTGCCCTTGAAACATAAGACCTAAAATTATTGATAGTACGCCTAGTCCTATGGTTGCATACCTCGCGACCTTTACTTCCCCTTGTTCATTAGAAACACCTTTCTTGAACACGTTGACGTAGAGGTCATGGGAAATCGTTGATGCTCCAGATAGTGTTAGCCCTGCCACTACAGCCAAAATTGTCGCAAAAGCTACAGCTGCTATGAAACCCAAAAATGCAGTTCCACCGGTAACTTCTGCTAATAACAATGCTGCCATATTTCCACCCTTATCCCCATACGAGCCTACTGTTCCACTTATAACGTCCTGTCCAACCAAAACCATTGCTCCAAAACCAATAATGAAGGTAAGTATGTAGAAATAGCCGATGAAGCCTGTGGCAACAAAGACAGACTTCCTCGCCGCCTTCGCGTCCGGTACGGTATAGAATCTCATCAAAATATGCGGTAATCCCGCAGTCCCGAGCATAAGTGCTAAACCTAAAGAAAGGGCATCGAATGGATTGCTAATATAACTTCCTGGAGAAAGCATGCTGATAGAATATTTATCAGCAGCAGCTTCGAACAATTCAACAGGGTTATAATGGAATCTGCTTAATGTCATGATTACTATCAAAGTAGCACCACCTAAAAGTAAAATAGCTTTTATAATCTGAACCCAGGTAGTAGCTAACATTCCACCGAACAAAACATAGGCACTCATTACAATACCTACAACTAAAACTGCCATGGAGTAATCAAGGCCAAAGATCTTGCTTATAAGATTTCCTGCTCCCACCATTTGAGCTATCAGATAAAAAATAATGGTAGTGAGTGAGCCTATTGCTGCTGCAATTCTTATCGGTCTTTGTTGTAATCGAAATGCGACCACATCAGCGAAAGTATATTTACCTAGGTTTCTCAAAGGTTCAGCTACAAGGAACATAATTAGCGGCCACCCAACAAGAAAGCCTATAGAATAAATTAACCCGTCATAGCCTTTTAGAGCTACCATTCCCGCAATGCCTAGAAATGATGCCGCACTCATATAATCGCCGGCAAGTGCTAGCCCATTTTGAAAGCCAGTAATGCTTCGGCCAGCTGAGTAAAATTCGGAAGTCGTTTTTGTTTTTCTCGCCGCCCAATATGTAATCAACATTGTTATGAAAACGAAAAAAAGAAACATCCCAATAGAAAGGAAATTGGCTGTTCCTAATGTGGAAGTGAAGGTGTCTAAAAGTATCATTATTTGATTTTATTTTTAATTTCTGTGACGATATTATCGTAATGGTTGTTTGCCCAATAAACGTAGATCCCCGTCATGATCCAGGCTAGAAAAA
>DASVUU010000252.1:0-1930 GCA_036386935.1 Cytophagaceae bacterium
AAAGGACATATCATTGATACTGGCCTTGCCATAGCATGGGGAAACAGCTTCTACTTTGGGTTTATCCATTTGAGGTACTGCACTCAACACAAACGACTTTGTGATTATGCATCCTTTTGCATCTGTTACTGTTACCTTAGTCCCTCCTGGCATCACGTTTTTAGCTTCTGGCCCAACGATTGCAAGTACGGTTCTAGGATTCTCCCAACGATAGGTGTAGGGAGCTGTACCTCCTGAGACCTCTAAAGAAGCAGATCCATTGTCATTGTAGCACAAGGGCTGACGGACTATGACATTGACTTCAAAAGTATTAGGTACTACCGAGAATTCGAGGTCGGCTATTTTACATTTTGAAGGAAGTGCAAAGGTTTCTACTTTGTACTTTCCTACACCAAATGAAAGGCTTTCCTCAAGTTTTGTCGTAGTCTCTGTGCTTACCAGTACATAAGCATTTCCTTCAAGCTTATAGGTTTTCTTTTCCAGGCTTACCCTTGAAACATCACAAGGGAGTCCAGTTTGGGTAAAAAGGAAAGTAAGACCCACTACATCGCCACAAACTGCGAATGTATTGTTTCCCAAAGCTGATTTATTTTTATCTGTTACTGATAGTTCTGCTGATAGCCTCCCAAGTGAAAACGGAAAAGAAAGGTTAGAACATAGGTTACAATTATCCTGGATAAGATTTATTTTAAAAGCTCCAGCTGGCGCATTTGTTAGTTCTACTGTAGTTTCTTCATTAAATAGCGCGGTGCCGCTAAAAGTTAAACCACCTTCATTGGTGATTGTATAGGGAAAACTGCAATTGCCCGGTGGGGACATCCTCTCAATAGTGAACTTTACTCTTGTCACGCCACCATCATCGCAGGCGGCATATTCAGCACATATATTTTTTAATTTTGGTGTTTGATCCAGAACCTCAAAGTCTGTTGAAGCTTTACATTGGTTAGAATCGACAACGTTTGCTACAAAACTCCCTGGAGATAAACTTCCATAGACTGACTCCCCGCTTGGTGAATTGGTACCTAAAAAATATTGATATGGTGCAGTTCCATTGTTCGAAAATAAAGTCACGGATCCTAAAGTATTTGCTGAATTTCCAATGGGACAAACTTGATTGGTGACCGTAGCTCTAATTGTTGGTTGACTAAAAATTACAGGAAAAATAGTATTTGAATTATTGTAGTATCCATTGTTGAATAAGTAGGAAACTTTTGCTGAAGGTTTTACGCCTGCCGGATAAATATGCTTAATTGTGGGCTCATTTGTAACTATATCAAACTTTCCATCATTGTCAAAATCCCATTGATAACTTGTGATTTCTGGATCCAGAGATGAAGTTAAAATAGTAGCCGTTCCTGCACATACAGGATCAGCTGTTAAAATATTTGCAACATATGGATTGGAGAAAGGTGAATATTTTCTATTAATATCTTTTGATAGCGCATAATAAATATCTGGAGACTTTAATTTGATAGGAAGTTGATTTTTATCTTTTGATAAAACCCAATTTCCCTTATCGTCTGTGTCTACACTACCCAAAAAGGAGTAATCTTTGTTGTTATTAGAGGCATAATAAACCTCAATAATCTGGCTAGGGGAAGAGGTACCATAAATCGAATTTGCGGTTGTGCCAGTTATTATAGGACCTTTATCTGCTTGGCTATCCCGTACCCTTAATTTGTATGTCAAAAGTTGTCGGCCTATATCGATAAATTTATTTTCTAAAAATTCTACTCCTGTTACTGCCTGCTCTGTTTCAAACCCATTCCAGATTTGTCCAATACCATAAAAATAATTCTCAACCCCAGCTCCTCCAATCTTTACTTGGTAATTCCGGTCCAGTAAGGATTCATCTGCGAATATATGAATATACCTATCATCAACCTGATCATTAAAGTCACACATGAACCTATTTGAATAAATATTACTC
>DASVUU010000253.1:0-2004 GCA_036386935.1 Cytophagaceae bacterium
TTCTGCTCTTTTGTAAGACCTATAATTGATTGCAATGGACTTCTTTTTATTTAAAAGAGTAATACAATACTAGCCCCTGCAGCTCCTGCCTTGGCTCAAATACTGTTCCATCTTGACACAGAATTACAGAAGGGCGAAGTAATCTTGATTGTTGTACTTCACAAAAGGTAGCATTGGTCCCAGGAGCCTCTGTATAAGCTGTCTGCCATTGGGTTTAAGGTAGACAATTATACGGTCCTTAAAAACGCGAAGTTAGCTTTATACAAATCGAGCATATTTTGCAGTCGGTTCAATAATTAGGCTTAAGATGCTTTCCCCCGATCGTCTAAGAAGGAATATTGTCCTGCAAGGTTTAAGTTTATAGACTTTAAAAAATAAAAGACTATTTTGTCAGTTACATACTCTTCAAGTATTTCGGTGACTTTAATTCCTGCTCTGTATTGGAGAAAATCTTAGTTCTGGCGGCCTCAATGACATGAGAGAGCTTGGAGGTAATACTGCTCGAATTATAAAAGTAACACCTTAGGCCTGGATTATTTAGTCAAAGTTTCAGAATGCGGAGCAAGAATATTTTCTTAAATATTGCTTCGAAATTTTAACGTTGATGGATTGCCTTGTTGATTAAAGAATAAATAATCAACCGTTGCGAAAACAGGAGGAGCCTATCAGGAAACAGGCTCCTCTATAATTTTTATGCTAGCTCTTTCTCAGCCCTTTTAGCACTCATCAATAAGACATCGTTAATTAAAACTTCAGTGACATATCTCTTTACTCCGTTTTTATCTTCATAACTTCGATTCATCAATTTGCCCTCTATGCCTATTTCGCTGCCTTTCGTTGTATATTTTTCTAAGAACTCGGCAGTTTTCCCCCATGCTATAAGATTATGCCATTGTGTATCCATTACTTTCTTGCCCGCTGAGTTTTTGTAATTTTCTGACGTGGCCAGTGAAATAATAGCCATCACTTTTCCATTGTCCAGCCTTTTGATGTCTGCATCTTTTCCTAGGAATCCTATTAATTGTACTTTGTTTTTTAGAGTAGTCATTTCTTTAAAGTTTATATAGTTAAAATTTTTAAGTCCGGCATTTATTCAGCGCTGAGATTTCCGGATTGGATGATGCAAAGGTGTGGGAAGGAGATTAAGTTATTCGTATGATAATCACTTAAATCCGTTTATATCCGTTTTTAAACGCTTAAAAATGGGTCCATAGAATAAATCGGCCATGATAGAGCTTCCTTTAAAATTCTTCGAGAGCCAAAAAGTTTAAAAAAGCTACTCTGCCTGGCAAAGCAGTGTTCATTGGTCAAAACGCCCTAAGTTTAAGATTAATGGTCAGCGAATTTGCGTTGCTATGGAATAGTCATAATTGTGTGGCGGAAAGGAAGCTATTTAGATTAAATAGTCTCCTCTCTAACCGCAAGAAATATTAAAAATTATTATCCGTACCACGTCTGCTACCATTGCAAATCCATCATAAGCTAGTTACTATACCGTAATTCAAACTCCTTATGGCACAGAATGAGCGTATTATAACCCTATTTCAAGTTGCCTGGTAGGTCCTCGGTTTGTTTCTCTTTATTAGATTTGAAAAATTTGCCGAAATCGTCAATGACTAAATAGATCGTGTACGCCTTATTAATCTCTACAGCATTTGCATATGGTGTAGTAAAAATCGTCTGATATGTTATACCGCCCTCTATTTTAATTGGAATTTGTGTATTCAGCCTATACCCCAACAGTGCTACTAGCCGGTTCTGATTGAAGGTTCGATTATACCCCACATGCCTGCCAACTCCAATAAATATTTCATCCCAAGTATTTATGTACCAGGTTTTCTTATCAATCTTGGCATTATTCAAGGGCATTTGTACCCTAAATTGATACCTGAACCTGCCCTGACGGTTGCTTCCAAATCCAGAGGTGGTTCCAAAGTCATATCCGTACCCAAAATCCTGGAGGTTGGCAGAAGACGCATGCCTTTGTCCAATCCATCGAAACTC